>JAQGHH010000295.1 GCA_028288945.1 Phycisphaerales bacterium | reverse complement strand
AGCCTGATCCAGCGCAAGATTGAAGAGGAGATTCTTCCGTTCTGCCGGGAGAACAACATCGGCGTCATCGTCTATTCCCCGCTGGAGCGCGGCCTGCTCACCGGCAAAGTCGGGCCCGACCGGCAATTCGCGCCGGGCGATCATCGGGCCGGGCACAAATACTTCAGCGTCGAAAACCGCAAACGGGTGCTCGCGGCACTGGAAAAAATCCGCCCGATCGCGGATCGACACAAGGCGAGCTTGGCACAGGTGGTGATCAACTGGACCGTCAATGTGCCCGGCATCACCGCTGCCCTCGTCGGCGCACGCAATGCCGAGCAGGCCGAACACAATGCCAATGCATTGAACTTCACGCTCACACCCGATGAATTGGCGCAGATCCGTGCGGCGTTCGATGAGCCCTCGCGCGTGATGAACGCGGCCTGATTCCCGAACCCCGGAACGGGAATGAAGGCGCTACTTGCCGGTGCTGGATTTGGTCGTGGTCGTGGTCGGGGGCAGGTTGCTCAGCGAGTTGATGGCCGACTGCTGGCTTTGAAGGCCGGCGAGGATCGTTTCCATGTTCGCGAACTCCGCCTGGAGGCGGGTTTTTTTGTCGGCAATGATCTGATTCAGGTCCGTGATGCGGCTCTGGAATTGGGTGACGCGGGCATCAATCGTCGTCGTCTCCTGCGTAATGGTGCCCGTCACCGGGTCCACCAGTGAAGCCATGCTTTTATCGATCAATGTTCCCAATCCTTGCTGCGCCTGCACGAACAGATTTTTCACGGCGCCCGGGTCGGTGGCGAAGGCGGTTTGGAACTTGCTCTGATCGAATTTGATCGTCGCCCCGTCGCTGATGCTCATTCCCACGTCCGACACCAGCTTGTAACGCCCCGCGCCGCTGACCACGCCCTGGAAGACTGAGTACATCTGCTGCTGAACCGTCTGCACGGTCGAGTCGCCCAGCAGCAACCCGCCGCTGTTGGTCGTCGTGTTGAACTTGGTCAGGTCGTTGATCTTGCTCACCACGGCATTGAATGTGTCCGTGAACTTCTGCATCTGCGTGACGATGTTGCTCGAATCGCGCGTGACGTTGAGCGTGACGGGCGACTGGCTTGCGCCGGTGAGCGTGATGTTCACGCCCGCGATGACGTTGGAAAGCTGATTCGAGCTGCTGGTAAGAAGCAGGGACTGCGACGCATCCGCGCCGCCGAAAAAGACGGCGGCGTCCTGGCCTTCGACCAGCTTCTGCGTGGTGAGATTGGTTGCGCCGCCGTCGATGACGACGCGGCCATTTCGGCCGGTATTGGTGGAGGTGAGCGAAAGGCGGAAGCCGTTCACGCCCGAGCCGTCGTTCACGATGTTTGCCACGACGCCTCCGCCCAGGCCTTGGATCTTGGTCTGAAGCGTCGCGAGCGTATCAGTCGCGGTGACGGCGACCGTCCTGGTGAATGATCCGTCGATGGTGTTGGTCGTCGCAGCGCCGGCGATGTTGAGGTCGGTGGCGGTGGTGCCGCTGACGTTTGCGACGGTGAGCTTTGTGCCGCCTCCGGCGGTGTCGGTGAGGAGGATGCCGTCGCCGTTGGCGTTGATCGACGCGGTGACGCCGACCTGCTTTGCGTTGATCGCGCTCATGACGTCGCCGACCGTGGTGAAGGTCCCTGAGCTCAGGTCCACCGTGGCCGAGATCCCGGCGGAGTTGGTGATCTTGAAGCTGCCGGGCGCGACGCCCTTGCCGCCGTTGTACTTGCTCAGGAGCGTGTTCTGGGAGACGAACTGCTGATGCAAATTGGCGCCGGAAACGACAGTCTTGGTGGTATCGAACGTCCCCACGATCCCCAGTGCCTGGGCCGTGGTGGAGTTGACGTCCGCGACGACGAGATTTCCGCTGCCCCCGGTGGTATCTTGAAGCTGAATGCCGTTGCCCGCGTTGTTTAAAGAAGCAGTGACGCCGAGGGATGCGTTGTTAATCGTGTCAAGGATGTCCTGAACGCTTTTGGCACCAGTGAGGTCGATGGTGGCGGCGGTGCCGGTGCGGTCGGTGATGCTGATGCGGCCGAGTGGGAGCCCGCTGCCGCCGTTAAGCGAGGTGACGAGGACGGAATCGAGCCCGGCGAGGAGGGTGCTGCCGTTGATCGCGCCGCCCGAGCCGGTAGCGAGGATTCCCAGGTCCTTGGCTGCGCCGGAACTGTTCAGGGCGGCGACGGAGAATGCGCCAGCCCCGCCCGTGTTGTCGGTGAGGTTGATGGAATTGTTGGCGGCGTTGATCGTCGCTGTGAGCTTCGATCCGCCGGCGGTGTTGATGGCCTTGATGGCGTCGCCGAGCGTCTGGGCGGAGCCGAGGGTGACGGTGACGTTGGAGCCGTCGGAGAGGTTGACCTGAAAATCCGCCGCCCCGGCGGCGGTGCGTACGCCCCGGCCGTCGTTGAGGCCCGCAAGGGCGGTCGTGGCGCTGATCTGGTTGATGTTGGTGCCGGTGATCGTGGTGCTGGTGGTGTTGGCCACGATCCCAAGCTGCTGGGCGGCGGTGCCTCCGCCCAGGTCCTGCACGACGAAACGGGAGGTCGTCTGGCCGCTGGTGTCGTTGAGGACCAGGTGATTGCCCTGAATGCTGGCGCGCACACTGGTGCTGAGGGAGGTGTTGATTTTCTTGACGGCGTCGTCGAGCGTGACGGCACTGGAGAGGTCGATGACTGATGTATTGCCGCCCCGGTCGGTAATGCGGAACTGCCCGCGCTGCACGCCCTGCCCGCCGTTGAGCTGCGCGAGCATGGTCGGGTTCTTAAGGTCGCCCCCGCCGACCGTAAAGCTGATGTTGCCCGCGCCGACAAGGGCGTTAGCGCCTGAGAAGCCGTTGCTGATGGACTGCTGCGATGTTACGAGTCGCGCGACCTGGAACTGATAAGAGCCCACGGCCGCGCCCGCCGTGGCAGTGGCGGTGAGGGTGTTGGGGTCGGAGCTGTTAACCGCGGAACCCGCGAACGTCTGCGGCAGCTCCAGTGACTGGCCGATTTGCTGCAGCGATGAAAGCTGGGTTTTGAGATCCGTGTAGGCCTGCTTCTGGGCGGTGGCCGTGCTGATGCGGGTCTTGAGGATCGTGACCGGCTGCTGCTCGAGGGCAATGAGCTGGGTGATGATCGAGTTGGTATCGATCCCGCTGACGAGGCCGATGCCGGACGTAATGGTTCCCATGCGATCTCCGCTCAGTTCTCATCGGCCGCGGGACGGTGGCGCTGCGAAAATCGCAACGGCCTATGACCACTATCGGCTCGAAACCGGTCCAGGTCCGCGGCCAGCCGGTCCAACAACATCGGTCCGATAATCGTCCGCTCGATCATCGACCGGACCAGGAACTGCTCCCGGGCGGTCTTGACCATTCTCAGTCGCTTCGCGACGGTGACCCATTCATGCATGCTCGCTCCTTGGCGATCCTCGCCTGCTCTGATCTGAGTTATCGGAACCGGGAGCAGGATTACATGAGTGATTGCGCCCAAATGTACGGATGATGTGCGGGTTGGCATCGCTTCTCATTTTGAGTTTTGCATTTTGCATTTTGCACTTTGACTTCAATTCGATTTTCCCCAGGCGGTGGAATCGAATGCGAAATGCAAAATGAGGTAACGCGCGCTTAGCTCTCCTGCCCGGGCGACGGGTATAGTCCCCCGCATGCGAAACGACGGCCGAAGCGCCGACCAACTGCGTCCTGTGAAAGTCACCCGCGGCTTCACCAAAACGCCGGCGGGATCGGTGCTGTGGGAACAAGGCGACACCGTGCTGCTCTGCACCGCGTCCGTCAGCCGTGAACTGCCGCCCTGGTTCCGTGAAGACAAGCCGGGCGGATGGGTGACCGCGGAATACGTGATGCTCCCCGGCTCCACGCCGCAACGGAAGCCCTGGCCCACGATGGGCCACACCGATTCGCGCGGCACGGAAATTCAGCGCCTCATCGGCCGGGCGCTGCGGGCGGTGGTGGACGTCTCGAAGATCGGCCCGCACACGATCGCCATCGACTGCCAGGTGCTCCAGGCCGACGGCGGCACACGCACCGCCGCCATCTGCGGCGGGTATGTCGCGCTCGCGGACGCCATTGCCAAGCTCCCCAGGGAACTTCCCGCGCCGGTTCCACCCCGCACGCCGACCCCCGCGCGCTATGACCCGAAGTTTTATGACCCCGCCCATGCGCTGATCGACCAGCTTGCCGCGGTGAGCGTCGGAGTAGTTGAGGGCGAAGTGCGATTGGACCTCGACTACCATGACGATTCGCGCGCGAACGTTGACTTGAACGTGGCCTACACCGCCGGTGGAAAGTTCGTGGAGGTGCAGGGGTCGGCCGAGAACGGGGCAGGCTTTGATCGCTCCCAGATGGACCGGATGCTCGACATGGCCGTGCGCGGCTGCGAGCAGATCATGACTCTCCAGCGGCAGGTGATGGGGAGGTCGGGAAACGCTGAACGCTGAATGCTGAGTGTTGAACGCGGAATTCAGGGAAGAGGTCCCTGCAAGGCAACAATCCGTCAACGCCGGGGCGTGTCGGCCGACGGGTCCGATTTAGCGTCTGCAAGTCGAAACCTAGGGCTTTTTAACGGCGTAGTGGTTACAATCACGCCACCCAGCGTTGAGGAGACACCCATGAGAATTTTAGCTGCTCTTCTGGCGGTTGCCGCCGTGTTCGGCGTCGTGTCTTGTGGCGGGACCAATCCGCCGCCCCCCGGAACGACGCAGGCCCCTCTGATCATCTCGCCCGGTCCCGCGCGGCCCGATACGGCCACCGTCCCCATGGTGCGAACCCAGAGCCAAGCCCCGGCGAATGCGGACGTGCCGCCGCCCGATGCGCATTACACGATCTCCTGCGTTGCCATTAAAGGCGCCACTCATGTCCAGCAATCCGTCGCGGTGAAAGACAAGCTCATCCGCGAATCGCACATGACCGGCTGGCACATCGTTCACGCCGACCAGAAGAGCATCCATTGCAACGGCTACTACCGCGAATACCGCGACGAGAAGAAGGACCCGCAGGAAACCGCCCGCGCGCGGGCCGATCAGCATCGTCTGGCCGAGCTGAACGACGGCATGGGCAACCGCTATTTCGCGCAGTGCGTGTTCGTCCCGATCAACGAGCCCGACCCGGACGCGCCTTCGCAGTGGGACCTTGTGCGGACGCCCGGCGATGCGTTTTGGTCCGTGCAGGTGGGGGCGTATCAGGGCAGCCCGGAACGCAAAAAATTCGCGGTTGACGCGGTGCGCGAGATGCGTGCCAAAAACATTCCCGCCTACTACTACCACGGTGAAACCGTCAGCTCGATATGCGTCGGTTGGTGGCCCCGGACGGCCATCCAGGAGCAGGGGGTGGGTGTGAACAGGCAAGGGCAGGCACGTGACGAAGCCAATACGAAGGACCCCAGTCAGCCGATCGTGGTCCTCCCCGGCGTGATTTCCCCGAAGGTCGCTGACGAGGTCGCCAACCGGATCAACCAGAACGGCAACCATGCCCTCGTCGCGCAAGAGCGGGTGGAAATTCTCGACCAGACTCTCCTGCAGACTCTAAAGGACTACCCCAACCACTTCGTCAACGGGGACTTCCATTTCCGGCTGATCAAGGGACAGAAAGTGTTCGACCCGTCCTTTTTGGTTCAAATCCCTCACACGGGCACACCGCCGCCTGCAGGAATCGTCAACGACGTCGTCAACGCCCCGCCGGAGCGCCAGGACGGCGCGGCCGATCAGGCGGTGAATGATTTGCTGGGCGGCGGCCAGAATCGGCCGGCGCTCGGGCAACTTCATTCGCTCGACGATCCGGCCGGGAGCAAGCGCTAGTGGACCTGCTCATCGCCACCGGCAACGCGGGCAAAGTGAAAGAGTTCCGGGAAATGCTCGGCGACGAGCGCTTCGCCTGGCACGATCTTTCCGAGTTCCCCGCGGCAATCCCCGTCCCGGAAACCGGGGAGACGTTCGACGCCAACGCCTCCCTTAAAGCCGCCGGCTACGCACGCCAGACGGGCATGTGGGCGCTGGCCGACGATAGCGGCCTCGAAGTGGACGCATTACAAGGCAAGCCCGGCGTTCACAGCGCCCGCTGGGCGCAACTTAACGGCACCGGTTCTGGCGACATGGACAATAACGCCACGCTCATCAAACAACTTGAAAACGTCCCTGAAGATCGGCGATCCGCACGCTTCGTCTGCGCGCTGGCGTTGTCCGATCCGTCAGGGCGGATCGTCCTTAGCGCCCGCGACTCCGTCGAAGGCCGCATTCTCCGCTCCCCCCGCGGCACCAATGGCTTCGGCTATGACCCGTTGTTCTTTATTGACGGGCTGGGCCAAACCACCGCCGAGCTGACCCCTGCGAAAAAGCATAAAATCAGCCATCGGGGGAAGGCGCTTCGCCGGCTGCGGGAAATGATGGACGGCGGGTTGGGACTGAGGTGAGAGTGCTGAGTGAATATCTGTTCACGCCGGGGGTATGCTTCCAAGCGAATTTTGACGATGATACCGGCAACAGGGGCCGAATGAGGCGCATGGCATGAGTCGAATCCTGGTCGCTGTCAGCAGTCCGTGGGCGGCGCAGAAAGTCGTTGACCCCGTCGCAGACCTCGCCAAAAGACTTGGCGCGGAGGTCCTCGTCGTACACGTCTCCCGGCCCAGCGGCGGGCAGATGCGCGAGCAGGAGCAGGCCAACGGCGAAGCCGCCATCCACCTCCTCCGCGAAAAGCTCCAGGAACGAGGCCTCAACGTGCAGGAGCTGCTCATGTTCAGCGACGACATCGCCCGCGCCGTCATCAACACGGCCGTTGAACGCGACGTCACGCTCATCGTCCTGGGCCTGACGGGGAAAAACGTCTTCGCGCGCTTGCTGGCGGGGAACGTGCCAGTGGAGTTGATCCGGCAGACAAAAATCCCGGTGCTCATCCTGCCGCCGGATTGGAGTAAGACGGTGTAGGGGGATTCACGAGCAGGGGAATCCATTGAGTGAAGAACAGCCGCCACCGGCCGAGCCTCAATTGGGGAACGGTTCTCCGCTCGAACACATCATTGACGATTCGGAAGAACGGGCGGAATGCAGGGAGTGGATTCACCGCGAGTTCTGCGCCGGGACTGACACCGACGAAATTCTGGCGGAATTGATCGCCAGCGGCTGGACGACCGAAGACGCCGAGTCGATGGTCGAGGACGGCAGACGTGCGACGCGCCACCTTCGCGGCGTCGTCACCCGCGATGAGGTGGCCCGCGCCGCCGAGGCGCGTTATCGAAGGTCGATGAACATCGCGCCCAAGTTAGCGGCTGGAGGGCTGCTTTGGGTGGGGGTCCACTTCCTCGTCAATCTGCCGCGACTGCTCAATGAGCTGCGCCGCAGGCCCTATCGACGTCCCGACGACAGTGAAGGCTGAAATCGCTAAATGCCCTCGCCCGCCTATTCGAGATAGGTGTACCCCTCCAACCCGTTCTCGTAGAACTTCAACAGCACGCGGGATTCGTCGATGTTCAGCTTCCCTTCGCGCACCGCGCGCTCGACGCGCTTGCGCATCGTGCGCTTCAGATCGTCGGCGGAGAACTGCACGTACTGGAGCACCTCGCGGACCGTGTCGCCTTCCACCACCTCGTCGATTGACGGGCGGCCGTTTTCGTCGATGCTCACGTGGACGGCGTTCGTGTCGCCCAGCAGGTTGTGCAGATCGCCGAGGATCTCCTGGTACGCGCCCACGAGGAACGCGGCGATGAAGTAATCACCGCCATTAAACTCGTGGAGTTCGAGCACTGGCTTCACATCCCGCCGATCGATGAAGCGGTCGATCTTCCCGTCCGAGTCGCAGGTGATATCCGCCAGCACGCCTCGGCAGGTGGGTTCCTGGTTTAGCTGATGAATCGGCATGATCGGGAAAAGCTGGTCGATCGCCCAGCTATCCGGGATCGACTGGAAGATCGACATGTTGCAAAAGTAAGTGTCCGACAGCATCGCCTCCAGACCGGCGAACTCATCGGGCACGTAGTCCATCTTGCGGATGATGCGCAGCACCTTCGAGCAGATGCCGAAGAAAAGCTTTTCCGCGAGGCTGCGGTGTTCCAGCGAGCAGTAGCCGAGGTTGAAGAGGCTCAGCACCGATTCCTTGGCGAGCTGCGCGTCGTGGTAATACTCCATGAAGTTAGAGTCGTTCACGTCCTTGTACGTTTCAAAGAGAGTGGCCACCGGCGCGGGCATGCTGGGGCGCTCGGCCGGATTAATAGTGGAAGGAATCTCAAACCGGTCGAATCCGCTCCAACCCAGCACGTTGAACACCAGCACGCTGTGATACGCCACCATCGCCCGGCCCGATTCGCTGATGATGGTGGGGTGATCGACGTTCTTCTGGTCGCAGATTTCCTTGACGTGGAAGATGACGTCGTTGGCGTATTCCTGAAGGCCGTAGTTGATGCTGGACCCGAAGTCAGTGCGTGAGCCGTCGTAATCGACACCCAGGCCGCCGCCGATGTCGATGTACTTGAGGCCGGCGCCAAGCCGCTGCATTTCCGTGTAGACGCGGACGAGTTCGATAATCGCGTTCTTGATGTTGCGGATGTTGT
>JAQGHH010000258.1 GCA_028288945.1 Phycisphaerales bacterium | reverse complement strand
GAATCGGGCATGTACCCCACGTTCCGCCGGACGAAATCGCCGTTGTCGGCGACGGCCTTGCCGAGGATTTTGGCGGAACCGCCGGTCGGCTGAAGCAGCCCGGCGAGGATTTTCATGGTCGTGCTCTTGCCCGCGCCGTTGGGGCCGATGAAACCGAAGACGTCGCCGGGCTCGAGCTGGAGATTCAACCGGTCCAGCGCGGTGAGCGCGCCGTATTGCTTCGTCAGCCCGAAAGTCAGAATAGCCGGCGGCTTGGCCGGGGCGGTTTGAGGCAAGGGGAGTGGGGGCGCGGGTGACGTCGCCGGTGCGGGGGCGTCGGAAGACGTATCGGGGAGCGCCATGGCGGAATTGGATTCGGTCGGATTGATCATGGTTCCTTGTTCCTCCGGTCCCCTCTCCCTCGTACGCGGGGGAGAGGGTTAGGGTGAGGGGCGGAGGGTCGAGTCGCACTCGATCGCAGGGTCCACCGCATCTCGTAGGGTCCGCACCGCGGACCACGATCCCACAAGCCGGGCGGTTGGTCCGCCGTGCGGACCCTACACAATGACTACGTAACTCGACGCTCGGCCCCCTCACCCCTGCCCTCTCCCGCGAGTACGAGGGAGAGGGAGTAGTTGCTTTTACTACAATCAAAGTGCTACGGCCCCGTCGGATCACGCGCCTCTCCCGCTTTCTGCAACGCCACCAGCGCGCGAATGAATTGCCAATGCCGCTCGATCGGATGGTGGTCGCCTTTCAACGTCGCGGCGGCCGGGGGCGCGACCGACTCCGCCGTCACGGACGCGAAATCGCCCGTTGCCACCAGTGCGTCGATCTTTCGCACCCGGCGGAGATTCATCTGCGACGCCACCGACCACAAGTTCTCTTCATCGGGAGGGGCGGCGTAACCATACATGTACGGGTTCCGGGGAACGTTCACGTTTTGCGGCATCGGCGGGCTGATGGGCTTGCCGACAACCCGCACCGTCGCATGCGCGGGGATCTCGGTGACCACGGACGGCGCGACCGCCGGGGCGGTGGTGGGGGATGATTCGAGCGTGAATGTGCACGCCGCGAGACCGTTGGCGGTGGCGATGCGGACGTTCTTGAGCGGCAGATCGGTGAGGTTCTTGATCGTGCCCACCACCCGCCAGGCGCCGTCCCCGGCGGGCGTCGGGTCGAGCTTCAGATCGGCGGCGATGGCCGGGACGTCTGCCTCGACCTTGTCCCCGCAGAGGAACCGCAGGCTCCAGACGTTCACGAACATCTTGTCCGGCGTGTTGCCTTTTTGGGTCTGCTCAAAATTCACGTCGAGTTTCAGGCCCGACGATCGCCCGGACGCCTCGACGCCGGCGGGTTGCCACCAACTTTCCTTGTCGGGCGGCGTGATGTCGTACTCGGTGCTGCGCGGGGAATAGAGTCCGACGTAATCGGTCGAGGCGATCGTCACGTCGTCGGCCTGCTCGATAACGCGGAGCGTGCGGTAGTGGAGGTCCCCGCTCTTGAAGATGTGCCCCGCGTAAACCGCGCCCACCGTCACCAGCGCGATCCATCCGCTGGTCGTGACCCACGTCCAGGGCTGGCGGCCCAGCTTCTTGAGCACGAACCAATCGACCGGCCCGACGATCACCATCATCCCGATCAGCGCGAAGGCGATGTAGCTGAAGCCGAAATCGCCGGCGCCCGGGACGCTGCCCAGGAAGTCGGCGATGCTCATCGTCGCGACGTTTTCCTGCTGTTCATCGTTGAGCGTTGGCGGGACATAAACGCCCGGCATGACGGGATTGGCGGGATTGGTCGCGGGAGCCGGCTCCGTCGCCGGTGCGGCGACCGGTACAGGCGTCAGCGAAACCGCGCCGGCCAACAGCGGCTGCCAGAGCGCCAGCGCCTTGGCATTGTCGTCAAACTGTAAATCGCCGACGTTCAGCGGCGCAAGCACGATCCGCCCCAGTCCGACGCGCTTTGCGAAAGCCGCGGCCTGTCCCTTGTTGAACAACGGGATCCGCTGCGCGCCCCGTTCGGGCTCGAGTTGGTAAACGGCCATGTGGCCGAACCGTTGCGGGAGGCCGGCCGCGGCCCGATCCTCCGCAGAGAGATCGAGGTTCAGACGTTCCCCAAGCCGTGCCGGCAGCGCATCGACCAGCGGGCTGCGCGACGGAAACCCGCCGTCGCCCGGCCAGAGGATCAGCGTGCCGCCGGTACGCACCCAATCGAGAATCGCCTGCTGCTGGGTGTCGGAAAGTGCGGCCGGACCGACGCCCGAGCGCACGAGATTCGGCTGATTAAGGACGAGTGCCGCAAGGCTGTCGAACCCGAGTGCCGAGTCGGGGAGGCGATCGGGGTCGAGGAATCCGGTGAGGACCAGTGGATTGCCGCCGCCCGCGCTTTGGATCGCGTCGAGCGTAGCCCGGCGTCCGCTAATTCCGATCAGGCTGCCGTTCGGATCGAAATACGGCTGGGCGAAGCTGCTGGACTCGGCGTTCTCCGGGAAATGGGCGATCGTCTTGCCGGAGTCTTCATCAATGAGCGTGACGCTCGCTTCCTGGTAGCCCCAGCCGCGGATCGGCACGAGGAGGGGGAAAGTGCGGGGGTCCGGGCCGATGGTGCCGGCCTGGCGGATGCGCATCGCGTACTGTCCGCCGTGCGGCCAATAGATATCGATGATGACATTCCGCGGCTTGGACCGGGAATCCGAAGCGGTGATGAAAAGAGGCACCCACCGGTCCGCCCGCACGCGATCACCCCAGCCGCATTCAACGGTAAGGGTCGTGCCCGCCCGTGCCGGCGATAGGCCTGCGAGCAGACCCAGCGCGAGAAGGGCGACAGCGAATTGGGTAATTTTCATTCAGGATTCCCCGGTGCAGTTGCGGGGATTCTAGCAGACGGGGCCGAAACCGAAACAGTCGTGCGCCTCGCCGGAGGCTTGTTCATCCGCGGAGATTTAGCGTTCGGTCTGGCATGGGGGCCCGCCCATGTACCTGCCGCTATACAGCACAAATACGGCGAGGCGCCCATGTGCCCACGAGAACTGGCACTACGCGATCGCTACTTCGCCCGGTAGCGGTACATGAACCGCCCTTCGGGTGCGACGTCGCCGCTGGTGTAGAAGTCCATGACGTCGCCGGGGTGTTGGAGGTTGTCGGCCCACTTGAAGTCGAGCG
>JAQGHH010000220.1 GCA_028288945.1 Phycisphaerales bacterium | reverse complement strand
GCACCACCCGCGAAGCGCGCCCTTCAGGCTCGCCCCGCGGGTGATGTCATCCGTTTCCTCGTTCGATCGTCTACACCTTCGCCAACTCAGGCGCACCCTTGAACTGGCTCACATCAATCCCAAGCTTCTCCGCCACCCGCCGCCCATAATCCGCATCGGCCCGGAAGAAATGACAGAGCTGCCGCATCTGGACTTCGGGCCGCGCCTGGCCCAGCGCCCCGGCGATTCGCGTCGTCAGGCGGTCGCGCTGTCCTTCATCGAAAAGCCGGTACAGATTACCGGGCTGCGTGAAATCATCGTGGCCGACGGTCGAATCGAAGCGGTCGACGATCGTCTGCCCCAGTTGCCAGGCCGGGTCGGCGAACGCCGGGTCGGGCGTGGGCGTGCCGGCGATGCTGTTGGGCCAGTAGTTGGGCCGGCTGCCGTAGTCGGCGGCAGTCGCCAGCGCGCCGTCGCGCATGAAATTCATCACCGGGCACTTGGGCTTGTTCACCGGCACCTGATGATGGTTCACCCCCAAGCGGTGCAGATGCGCGTCCGCGTAGCTCACGAGCCGTGCCTGGAGCATCTTGTCGGGGCTGGGGCCGATGCCGGGCACGAACGCGCTGGGCTTGAACGCCGCCTGCTCCACCTCGGCGAAATAATTTTCCGGATTGCGATTGAGCTCCAGCACGCCGAACTCGATCAGCGGGAATTCCTTGTGCGGCCAAACCTTCGTCAGGTCAAACGGGTTCCACTGGAACGTTTCGGCCTGCGACTGGGTCATGAGCTGTACGCACACGCGCCAGCGCGGGAATTCGCCGCGGGCGATGGCGTCGAAGAGGTCGCGCTGGTGGCTCTCGCGGTCGCCGGCGATTGTCTGCGCCGACTCCTCATCGGTCATGTTCTTGATGCCCTGGAGCGACTTGAAGTGGAACTTGCACCACACGCGCTCGCCAGCATTGTTCACCAGTGAGTAGGTGTGGCTGCCGAAGCCGTGGAGATGCCGGTAGCTGGCGGGAATGCCGCGGTCGGAGAAGAGGGTCGTGATCTGGTGCAGCGACTCGGGGCACAGCGACCAGAAATCCCACTGCATGTCGGCGCTGCGCAGGTTGGTCTGCGGGTGGCGCTTCTGCGTGTGGATGAACATCTGGAACTTGTACGGGTCGCGCACGAAGAAGACCGGCGTGTTGTTGCCGACGAGATCCCAGTTGCCCTCTTCGGTGTAGAACTTGAGGGCGAAGCCGCGCACGTCGCGCTCGGCGTCCGCCGCCCCGCGCTCCCCGGCGACGGTGGAGAAGCGGAGGAACACGTCGGTCTTCTTACCTACCTGCTGGAGGAATTTCGCCCGCGTGTGGCGCGAAATGTCCTGGGTAACGGTGAACGTGCCGTAAGCCCCGGAGCCCTTGGCGTGCACCGCGCGCTCGGGGATGCGCTCGCGGTTGAAGTGCTGCATTTGCTCAATGAGCTGCACGTCCTGCATGAGGGCGGGTCCGCGCGGGCCGGCGGTAAGCGCCTGCTGGACGCCGATCGGGGCGCCGTTGGCGGTGGTGAGGACGGGACACTTTTCCATGACCTGGTTCCTTCCTGAATTGTTGGTTTCATTAACGCCCGGGGCGGCGCGAGTCGGCCGCCCTGCGAGCGTGGCGGAAGGGTAGCGGGGCGAGGTATAGTTGTCCAAGACGTTTTTCCATGACGAGTGATAGGATTCTCCTATGGAACTTTACCAGCTCCGATACTTCGTCGCGGCGGCCGAGAGCGGCAGCGTGAGCCGGGCCGCCACGCGCTGCCACATCACCCAGCCCTCCCTCAGCCAGCAACTCAAGAAGCTGGAGGAGTATCTGGGCGTCCGCCTGCTGGATCGCCTCGGCCGGGGCGTCGCGCTGACGGATGCGGGCAAAGCGCTCCTGCCCCGCGCCCGCCGCCTGCTCTCCGACGCCCGCGACACGGAAGCCAACATCAAGCGGGAAGCCGACGGCGGCCACGGCTCCCTCGTCATCGGCGCGATCCCCACGCTCGCGCCGTACCTGCTGCCGCCAGCGCTTAAAAAGGTCCGGGCGTCCAACGCGCATTGTGAAGTCTCCGTGCGGGAGGATCTCACGGAAAATCTGGTGGAAGCGCTGGAGGATAATGAGATCGATTGCGCGCTGGTCAGCACGCCGCTTGAGAATGAATTGCTGGAGGTGGAAGTCATTGGCGAAGAGGAATTGCTCCTCGCGCTGCCGCCCGCCGGGGCGACGAAAGTGAGCACGGCCGTCACGCTCGGCGAGCTTCGCAATCTGCCGACCATCAGGCTCGAAGGGACGCACTGCCTGGGCCGGCAGATTCAGGGGTTCTGCTCGACCCGAAGGCTCGCGCCGCGGGTCGTCTGCCGCACCACGCAGTTGTCGACGATCATCGAACTGGTTTCGCTGGGCGTCGGCGTGTCGATCATCCCCGAAATGGCCGCCGCGGCAGACCGATCCCACCGCTGCCGCTACGTGCGGCTGCGTCCCGCCGCCCCCTCCCGTGAAATCGCAGTAGCCTGGCGGCAGGGCCGCACCCGCCCCCTCGCCGCAGTGCGGTTCGTGGAGTCCGTCGCCGCCAACCTCCGCCTGGGCGTGCACTCCTTCGTCGAAAACGGGCTGCGCCGCTCGCGCGATTCTTAGGGTTCTGTTCGCTTCGATGTAATCGCATTCCTTCACTGGTATAAATCTCCGCGGGATTGCTGGCGCATTGCGCCCGTACATGTCACCGCATGGACACAGCACCATCTAGGTGCGGAGGAATGGTATGCGAAACACAATCTTGCGCGTTGCGATCGGGATCGGCGCGTTTCGATTCATTGTCGGCGCGCGGCCCGCGTTTGCCGAGGAAACCGCGGCCAAACCTGCATCCGCGGGTGCGAAAGCCGGGGACGTGGAGAGCAAGGGCGATGGCGATTTCGAGATCGGGCCCAATTATGAAAACGCCCCGGAGCTGACGGCCAAAGACGGCGTTGCCAAAGGCGACGTCCACGAGTTCACGATGGACTCCGCCGACAGCAAAATTTATCCGGGAATCCGCGGGCCTTACCAGCGGAAGGTCATCGTCTACGTGCCGGCGGGTTATGTCGCCGGCAAGGCGCTGCCGTTCGTTGTCGTGCAAGACGGGCTTTCCTACCGCAATACTTTGCTGCCGGTGCTCGATAATCTGATCGCCGGTCATCGTCTACCGGCCATGGCCGCGATCCTGATCAACTCCGGCGGCGGCGACGCCCAGGGCAGCGAGCGCGGCCTCGAATACGACACGGTCTCCGACCGCTATGCGAATTTCCTCGAGAGCGAAGTTCTCCCCCGCGTCGCGAAGGATTTTAAATTGACTTTCACGAAAGATCCGAACGGCCGTGCCACGATGGGCGGAAGCTCCGGCGCGGCCGCGGCGTTGACGATGGCCTGGTTCCGGCCCGATCTCTATCACCGCGTGCTGTCGTATTCCGGCACGTACGTGAATCAGCAGTCGCCGCACAATCCGCAGTCCCCGCACGGCGCTTGGGAGTATCACGAGAACCTGATCCCAAAGAGCGACGCCAAGCCGCTGCGCATCTGGCTGGAAGTCGGCGAGAACGACAACGGCTCAAAGAAGGACGAACAATCGCTGCACAACTGGGTCATGGCCAACAACCGGATGGCCGCGGCATTGAAGGGGAAGGGATATCACTACCGATATGAATTTGCCAAAGGCGCCGGGCACGTGGACGGCAAAGTCGTCCGCCAGACACTGCCCGAGGCGTTGCTCTGGCTTTGGCGCGGATACCCGGTCGAGTGACCTCAAT
>JAQGHH010000194.1 GCA_028288945.1 Phycisphaerales bacterium | reverse complement strand
GGTAAAGGCACTCAGCTACCAGGGGGTAAACGTCGACCGCTTCCACATCCCGCCGACGCAGCATTACATGGACCTGGTGATCCAGGGCGCGTATTCGTACGGGCTGTCGATGATGTGGATTTCGTATTTGCAGAGCTTCAGCACGCAGGTGGGAAGAAAGCCGCGGCCGCCGGGGCAGGGGGACGCGGCACCGAGGTTGTGAAACGCCTAGGCGAAGAGAGAAAACTTTGCCGCGAAGGCGCGAAGAAGCGAAGAAGCGAAGAAAATAAGAACGCCGGATCTTAACGGCGCAGCAGAAATTGAAAAATTCATTGGGTCGTACTCAGACCTTGCCACCCTACTTCGGTTCTTCGCGCCTTCGCGGCATGTCTTCCGTCAAAACTTCGTCAACGCAATCCATTTGTGGTATCTTCGGGCTCATGAAATAGTTTGGGATATAGAAAAGGACTGGAACAACTGCGATGGCGGATGCGACGAATAAGACTCAAGAATTGCTCGATCGCGGCAAGCGGGTATTGGTCGGCAACTACGCGCGCCAGCCGGTCGTGATGGAACGCGGGGAAGGGTCGTACGTCTGGGACACCGAGGGGAAGCGCTACCTCGATCTCTTTGCCGGGTTCGGCGGGGGGATTCTTGGGCACTGCCATCCGGAACTCGTGGCCGCGGCGACGAAGCAGGCGGCCAAGCTGTGGCACGTCGGGAACACGTTTTACACCGAGCCGCAGATCGAGCTGGCGGAGCGGCTGAACCGTTTTGCTTTCGAAGGGCAGGCGTTTTTCTGCCACAGCGGTGCGGAGGCCAACGAAGCGGCGTGCAAGCTGGCCCGGCTGCGGGGGAACCAGAAGCAGCCGAACAAATGGAAGGTCATCTCGCTGACGCACAGCTTTCACGGGCGGACGCTGGCGATGGTCGCCGCCACGGGAAACCCCGCCGTCCGGCAGGGGTTTGAGCCGGACGTTCCCGGCTTCGAGCAGGTCGAAGCGGGGAACTTCGACGCGCTTGCCAGGGCGGTGGGTCCGGACGTCGGCGCGGTCCTTATCGAGCCGATCCAAGGCGAGGGCGGCATCAATTTCCATCCCGAAGGCTACATCCAGCGCGTTCGTCAGCTTTGCGACGAAAGGGACGTACTGCTGATTTTCGACGAAGTTTGGACCGGCTGCGGACGGACCGGCAAATGGTTCGGCCACCAGCATTACCGCGACGCTAGCGGCAAGGCCATCGAGCCGGACATCATGACCCTCGGCAAAGCCGTGGGGGGGGGATTGCCGGTGGGCATCATGTTCGCCAAGCCGCACGTCGCGGCTCTGCTGGGGCCGGGCAAGCACGGCTCGACGCTGGGGGGCAACGGCATCTGTGCCGCGGTTTCGCGCACGATCTTTGACGTGATCGACCGCGACAAGCTCACCGACCGCGCCGCCGTCATGGGCGAGCAGACGATCGCGCGGTTAAAGAACGAGTCTTCGATTCGCCAGAAGGTCGCATCCGTCCGCGGGCGCGGGCTATTCATTGGAGTCGAGCTCAAGGACTCGCCCGAGCAGTTCATGGAAAAAGCTCTTGCCCGCGGGCTGGTCGTGAATCTGACTGCCAAGAAGATCATCCGGGTTGCCCCGCCGATCAACGTCGATGAGGCTCTTTGGCAAAAGGGGCTCGACGAGCTGGTGCAGCTCATCGCGTCGTTGTAGGATATTGCGTAAGAGGACCCGCATGCCCCGCCTCACACCTGTTCCCCTTTTTATTCTCACTTTCGGCGTGGCGGTCATCGGCTGTGGAACCAAGCCGGCGGTGCAGGAGACCGGCTCGACGGCAGGTGAAGCGGCCTTGCGCCTGTCCAGCGCGGGGCGCGTCCCCACCGAAGAGAAGGCCGACCGCCACATCGCCCGCGACGACGGTGACGTCGTCATGGAACTCGATGTTTATCAGCTCACCGTCCCTATCGGCGGAGTCAGCCGCAATGAAAAGTTCTGGAACCACGTCGACGAAGACCACGTCGACCTCGCCACGCACGAATTGCTCCTCAAGAACGGCGTGCGCGTCGGCATCGGCCGCAACTCCGAGTGGGACTACTTCAAGAACCTGATCGACCGGTACGGCCCGATGGTGCGGCCAGGCGCTGTCGGCCCGGTGAGGAAGGGGACGTTGGAACTGCCGATGCGCAACGGGGTCGAGTTCCAGGACATCTTCTATTTCAACGACCGCGGCACCCTCTACGGCCGTAGCTACCAGAAGTGCGACAACTGCCTGTCGATCACCTACGAGCCCGTCCCCCGCCAACCGGGCGACGCCCGCATCGGCGTTTGCGCCCTCATCCGCGGCTTGCGCAAGCAGTACGAAGTGACCGTCCTTAACGAAGAGCGCGACATCGAATACAAGCGCCCCGAATACCTCTACGACCTGCGCCTCAAGCAGGACGTCCCGCAGGACCATTTCCTGATTCTTGCCCCGTCTTCGGTTTCGGCGATTTCATCAAGCCTCGGTAACGCCTTCTTCGTGCGCCCCGGCCCCGCCGAGCCGTCGGAGACCGTGCTCATCTTCGTCCCCAAGCCGTTCCGGATGACCGGGGAAGTGAAATCCATTCCGCTGATAAAGACCAAGCCCGCGGGCCAGAGTCGGTAAGTCCCGAGTGACGAATTTCGAAAGGGGGGTTAACCGTGCGCCGAGTTCACGGCCTCAACGAACGCTGCGATTTTCTCGTTGGATTTCACGCCCTTGCTCGCTTCGACGCCGCTGCTGACGTCCACCGCCCAGGGCTTCAAGTCGCGCACGATCGCGGCCACACTCCCCGGCGTCAACCCGCCCGCCGCGATGATCGGCGGAAGACTGTCGAAGGCGCCTTCGGCCTGGCACGATTTTACAAATTCCCAGTCATTGGCCACTCCGGTCCCGCCCGGCGCATCGCCCGCAGTTTCCAGAAGCAATCCACGGAGATGCGCCAATCCGCCATTGCCGATCTCTCGCCGCCAGCTCTCGAGCTTCGCGCGAAACGTCTCCCGAGCCGTGCGCACGGCCTTCAGGACGGCAAAGCCGTCCAGCGCGCGAACGTACGCCGCGTCTTCGTGGCCGTGGAGTTGGAGATGCCGCAGGCCAATAGTGCGAGCCGTCTGAGAAACCTCCTGCAGGGGCGCATCCACGAACAGCCCCACGGGCGTCATAAAAGGCGGCAGCGCCGCCAGAATTTCCCGTGCCCGCTCGAGGGTGATGCATCTCGGCGCGGATCTGTAGAAAACCATCCCGATCGCGTCCGCCCCCGCGCGCGCCGCCGCGACCGCGTCCTCAACGCGCGTGATCCCGCAGATCTTTATCCGTGTTCGGGCCCAGTTCTTCATTTTTCACTTTTCATTTTGCGTTCTGCACTTTGCATTCAATCTCTGCCCTCTGCCTACTCCCCCCGCAAGTCATAACACAGAATCCGCATCGGCTCCCCCCGGCTCCCCTGCGTATTCTGGCAGATATAAAGCAGACCCCGGCTGACCACCGGCGGCGTCCATGTTTCACTCGCGGAGACCAGCCAGCAACGGTCCAGTTCTTTGTACGCTTTGGGGTTCAGATCGATCCATAACAAATGCCCGAATTCCCCTAGGCACAGGCACCGCCCGTCGATCATCAGGAGGTTGCAGCGGTAGGTGCCCAGTGTGGTCTTTCGCTCGCCAACGCGCGTCTTGAGCGTCTCGGGCCATTCCGGCTGCGTGCGCCACGCTGCTTTTCCGGTCTTCAATTCTACGCAGCAGAAAAAGGCGTCTTCGGGGCCATGGCCGTCGATGCCGTAGAGGTAGCCGTCTTTCGGAATGGCGGTCATGAAGTGCGTGCCGAAGGCCGGATTGATCCACGCGGCTTTGCACGTGAGATCGGGCGCGACGTCGAGCATCGTGCCGCCCGAGCCGTAGCATTCGGAAATGAAGACCTGATTGTCCACGACCACCGGCGAAGAAGCGTTCACCGAATCATGCCGGGTGCCGCGCCATGGGAATTTAAAATCGACATGCCCATCGGCGGGGTCGATGCAGAGCAGTCCGCCCGTGGGCGGCCGGCTCTCCCCGCCGGCGAAGACGAACACCCGCCGTTTGCCTTGAACGGATGCCGGGATGGGCGACGCGTAGCTCGGCCCCCATTCATCCCCCGCGCCCCAGGCAAGCCTGCCCGTCTTCGTGTCGAACGCGGCCACGCACGGCCCGCGTGGCGCGCCCAGGTTGATGATGACCAATTCCCCTTCGACCAGCGGGCTGGATCCCACGCCGAAGAAGTTCTGCGGCAGCTTGAATTCCTTCATTAAATCCCGCTTCCATCGCACTTGGCCAGTTTTAAGATCAATGCAATGGAGCTTGCCTTCTGCGCCATAGGTATAGACCGATTCGCCCGAAACCGCCGGGCTCGACCGCGGCCCGTTGCAGTAGCCGTACCGGTCGCGGTAGGCGGTGGGATA
>JAQGHH010000174.1 GCA_028288945.1 Phycisphaerales bacterium | reverse complement strand
CTTGCCGGTGTCGGGGTCGAGGCTATTGAGGCCTTCGGGGTGGAAGACGATGAGCTGGCGCTTGCCGCCGGCCTCGATGACGATGGGGGCGCAGTAGCCGGGCTCTTTGGCGGGGAGGGCTTTCCAGAGGGGCGCGCCGGTTTCCTTGTTGAACGCCACGGCGACGCCTTCGGGGCCAGAGCCGAGGGTGATGAGCTTGTCGCCCTCGATGAGCGGGCTGGCGGCGAAACCCCACATGGGGGTGTGCGCGCCGTTCTCGCCGCCGAGGTGCTGCTGCCAAATGAGTTTTCCGGATTTGGCGTCGCGGCACTGGAGATCGCCCTCCGCGCCCAGGGTGTAGACGCGTTCACCTTCGATGACGGGCGCGGCGCGGGGGCCGGCGTTGTAGCTCATCGTGTAGTCGCAGGGATATTCCTGCGACCAGACCGTTTTGCCGTCGGCTGCGTCGAGGCAGAGCACGCGCTCGACGCCGGGCGTGCTGATGCGGGCGAAGGGCGAGGGAGCTTTTGGCGCGCCGGGCTTGGCGACGCGGTCGGTGAGGTAGACGCGGTTGCCCACGACGGCGGGGCTGGAGTAACCCGCGCCGACCGGCACACGCCAGCGGATTTTGGGGCCGCCTTCGGGGAATTTTTCAAGAATGCCGGTCTCGCGCCAAACGCCGTCGCGCTGGGGGCCGAGCCATTGGGGCCAATCGTCGGCGCGGGCGGATGGAGCGAGCAGGAGGAAGGCGAGGGTGGCGAGACTCAAAAGGTGGCGAGGGTTATTCATGTTCTTCTCTCTTTGGGCGGAGGTGGGTCGTGCGCGACTTGAGACGGCCGCGTTGAAGTGATAACACGGGCGGGGCGCCCGTGCCACAATTTGCATGGTCGGGCCATTGGGGAACCGCTGAGCGGAATAGCCGCGAAGACGCGACTGCCTTCGCGCCTTCGCGGCTATTCCGCTCAGCCACTCACCGCGCCTGCGGGGCGGGTTTTCGGGAGTTGCGGGAGACGCCGTTGCCTTTGGGGGAGGGGGTGGACGCGGGTTTGCGGCCGGCGGTTCCCAAAGCCACCGCCAGCACCTCGTCTACGTTTTCGGCGAAGTGGAACTTGAGGGTGTTCTTTACTTCATCGGGGATGTCGGGGAGGTCTTTTTCGTTGCGCTTGGGGACGATGACCTGTTTGATGCCGGCCCGCATGGCGGCGAGGGTTTTTTCCTTCAGGCCGCCGATGGGGAGGACAAGGCCGCGGAGGGTGATTTCGCCGGTCATGGCGACGTCGTGGCGCACGGGCTTATTCAACAGCAGCGAGGCGAGGGCGGTGAACATCGCGACGCCGGCACTGGGGCCGTCCTTGGGGACCGCGCCGGCGGGGACGTGAATGTGGATGTCGCTCTCGGCAAGGAGCTTCGGGTCGATGCCCAGTTGGGCGGCGCGGGAGCGGACGAGCGAGAACGCGGCGGTGGCGGATTCCTTCATCACGTCGCCGATCTGGCCTGTGAGCGTAATCGCGCCTTTGCCGGGGAAGCGGGAGGCTTCGATGAAGAGGATTTCTCCGCCGACGGGGGTGTAGGCCATGCCGGTGGCGACGCCGGGGACGCTGGTGCGCGAGGCGAGTTCGGGCTCGAAACGCCGGGGGCCGAGCACGCGCGTGACGAGTTCGCGGTCGACGTTCACCTTCTCGGTCTTTCCTCCGACGACGTCCGCGGCAATGGACCGGCAGACCGCGCCGATGTTCCGCTCAAGGTTTCGCACGCCGGCCTCGCGGGTGTAGCCCTCGATGATCCAGCGCAGTGCGGCGTCGGTGAAGCGCGCCTCGCGGACGGTCAGGCCGTTGGATTCGAGTTGGCGGGGGACGAGGTAGCGTTTGGCGATGTCGAGCTTGTCGGCATCCGTGTAGCCGGGGATTTCGATGACCTCCATGCGGTCGCGCAGGGGGCCGGGGATGGTGTCCATCGTGTTGGCGGTGGCGATAAACAGCACGCGCGAGAGGTCGAAGGGGACGTCGAGGTAGTGGTCGGTGAACGTGTGGTTTTGCGCGGGGTCGAGGACTTCGAGTAGGGCGGCAGAAGGGTCGCCACGGAAGTCCGCGCCGAGCTTGTCGATCTCGTCGAGCATCATGACCGGGTTATTGCTCCCGGCCTTGCGCAGCTCGGCGATGATGCGGCCGGGCATGGAGCCGATGTAGGTCCGGCGATGGCCGCGGATGTCGGCCTCGTCGCGCACGCCGCCCAGCGCGACGCGGATGAACTTGCGGCCCATCGCCTCGGCGATGCTCTTGCCCAGGCTCGTCTTGCCGACGCCCGGGGGACCGACGAAGCAGAGGATCGCGCCGGGATTGCGGACGCTGCCGCTCTCGTCCTTGCTGCGCTTGAGCTTGAGCACGGCCAGGTATTCGATAATGCGGCGTTTGACCTTGTCGAGGTCGAAGTGGTCGCGGTCAAGAATTTGGCGGGCGTCGGCGAGCTCGAGCTTATCGTCCGTCGTCAGCGACCACGGGAGCTCGCTGAGAATTTGAAGGTAAGTGCGGATGACGCCGTACTCGGGGGAGGCGCTGGGAATGGATTCCAGGCGGCTCAGCTCGCGGTCGGCCTCCTTCATGACGTTTTCGGGCAGCTTGGCGGCGACGAGTCGCTGGCGCAACTGCTCGACCTCACCGCCCCCGCCGCCCCCTTCGGATTCGCCCAGTTCCTTGCGGATGGCCTTGAGCTGCTCCTGGAGGTAGTAGCGGCGCTGGCTCTTGTCGATGTTCTCCTTCACCTGCGATTGGATTTTGCTCTGCAATTCAAGGACGTCGAGCTGCGTGGCCATGCGGGCCGCGATCATGCGCAGGCGTTTTTCGACGTCGAGCTCCTCGAGCATCTGCTGCTTCTCGGCGGTGTCGGCCTGAAGGTTGGCGGCCAGGAAATCGGCCAGCGCCGAGGGGTTGGTGATGCTGTTGAGGACCTGGGCGGCTTCATCGGGCGTATTGGGGGAGAGCTCGATCACGCGGTTGGCCTGCTGGCGCACCGAAGCCACCAGGGCATCGAGTTCGGGGCCCGGCGTGTAATAGTCTTCGAGAACTTCGATCCGACCGACCGCGAAGGGCTCGGTGCGTTCGATGGA
The DNA here is from genome assembly GCA_028288945.1 of Phycisphaerales bacterium. Lineage (GTDB taxonomy): Bacteria > Planctomycetota > Phycisphaerae > Tepidisphaerales > Tepidisphaeraceae > RYN-428. The sequence continues at coordinate 11,259 of JAQGHH010000174.1, read as the reverse complement.
GAGCAGGCGGAAGCGGGCGAGGCCGTGGACGATGATGGACTGGTTGCCGTCGGGGAGCTTGAAGAGCTTGAGAATGACCGAGGCGACGCCGACGGTGTTGAGGTCGGGGTAGCCGGGGTCTTCGGTTTCGGCGCTCTTTTGGGTGCTGACGCCGATGAGTTTGTCTCCCGGCATGACTTCGTCGAGCAGGGCCTTGCTCTTTTGGCGGCCGACGTTGAGGGGCATGACGGTGCCCGGAAAGACGACGATGTTGCGGATGGGGAGGATGGGCAGTTCGTTGGGCAGTACGGTGCGCTGCCCGTTGGTGCCGGTCCGAATGACCGTCGCCGTCGGAGTCCGTTCGATGATTTGGGATTCGGACATGAGTAGGGTTCAACAGTTCAAGGGTTCAACAGTTCAAGGGTTCAAGGGCTCGGGTGTTGAGTTAGGAGAAAAGGAAGCGGCGGTCGACATTGGCCTATTCCTGAACCCTTGAACTCTTGAACCCTTCAACCTTTGAACCTCCACCTACGCCTTTGGAATTTCCACCCACAGCATTCCGTTGCGGTAGGAGGCGGAGATCGCTTCACGGTTGATGTCTGAGGGGAGCTCGACTTCGCGGCTGAAGGAGCCGTGGTCGATCTCCATCAGGTGCACGCGCATCTTCTTGCCTTCGGCGTGCTCTTCGGGGCCGCTGTCTCCGGGCAGGGGCACGGGCCGGGAGCCGCGGAGGCGGAGGCGGCCGTCGTGGACTTCAAGGTCGATCTTGTCCTTATCGACGCCGGCCAGATCCACGCACACCAGGTAACAGCCGCCGGTCTCGTATAGGTTGACGTTGGGCGTCCAGACGTCGCTCGGGGAGAAGGTGTAATAGCCCTTCTGCATCTGGTCCATGAGCTTCCTTGCCTGGCGGGCAAGGTTCTGGAAGGGGGGATCGGCGGCGGCGCTCATCGGCATGACGTTACTCCCAGTTGGAGATGAACGGACTATCATAGACGCGGCTTGGCCGCCACTGGTAGAAAAAAAGCGCGAGCGGGCGTGGCCGTTTGTGGCATGGGGTTTCAACATGCCACAATATTAATTAAGGAGCGCCGCGTAGTTCGGATTCGGGGACCTGGCGGTATTGGCCGCCCGTGGCGGAGGCGGCGATTTTGAGGACGGGGTTTTCGATCTCTTTGCCTACGGCGAAGGTGTAGAACTTCACCTTGCCTTTGGCGGCTTCCTGGGCGTCGGCCAGGGCGAGATCGTCGTCGCTGTCGAGGCGGTCTTTGCCGGTGGCGATGACGATGGCGGCGGGTTGACGCGCCATCGCCTTGTCGAGGGCACCGCGGAGGTGGCTATTACCGGTGCCGACGAGGTCCTCGAAGGCGCGTTTGCACTTTTCAATTTCTTCGGGGGTTGCGTTGGCGAGCGAATCGGCGGGATAGGCGGCGTCTTCGCCGCCGTTGTTCCAGAAGATGACTTCGAACTTGCGGTCGGGGCCGAGGGATTCGAGCGAGCGATAGGTTGCGGCTTTGAGGGGGTCGAAGAGGTGGGCGGTGGCATTGCCACGGTCGAGGACGTAGACGACGCTGGGGGAGGTGATCGATACGCCGCAGAGCCCGGGGCCGGCGACGGTACTGCCTGTTCCGCCCGTGCCGGAGGTCGTACTTGAGGGATTGGGGCCACGCAGGGCGAGGAAAACACCCAGGCCGATCAACACGACGACAAGGCCGCCGCCGATGGCCAGCACGGGAATGAGCGGGACGGATTTCCTTTCCCGGCGTTGTTCCTGTTCGGTGGCGGGTGCCGGAGAGGCGGCCTGAACCGGGCCGGCGGGGCGGAGGCTTGCTCGAGAAGAAGAGGCGGCGGGAAGTGGCGAGCCACTGCGATTGTTTAAGCCACTGCCCGAGAGTCCGCTGTTGCTCAGCCCACTGCTGGCGACGGCCTGGGCCAGATCGTCGAGCTCGCGCCGGCCGCCCTGCGGGGCGGCGCCGGCGGAGGCGCGGGCCTTATTTTGGTAGAGGGCTTTTGAGGAAGACGGGGCGGGGGCCGAGCCGTTCTTCAAGTGGGCGGGGACGGTCTGGATCGTCCCGCAGTGCTGGCATCGGCAGACGCCTCCGGCGAAGGCGTCGTCGATGTTCAGAACCGTCTGGCAATGGGTGCACGTGATCGAGATCATTTCATCCGCCGGTTGGAGGGTAGTAGGCAGTAGGCAGAGGGCAGTAGGCAGAAGAGGATGGAGGATAGAGGATGGCCGAAATTGCGCGCCATCCTCTATTCTCCATCCTCCATCTTCGATTTTCCCGCATGGTGCTCATTGTGCCCTCGCGTTTTCAGATTCCGGGTCGCCACACATAATAAAAGCCGGCCGGCACAAACCCTGCCGCACCGGGGATGTCGATCGTCGTCACGTTCGCCTTGGGCGCGGGGGTCGAGCCCGAGGCGTAGATCGAGCCGGAATACCCGTACGGCCGCTTGTACATGATAACGCCGGCGGCGGGCGACTTGGAAAGGTTTTTTGCCAGATCGATCGCGTCGCTGAGCAGGCCGGTTTCGTCGACCAACCCGCGGGCCTTGCCTTGCTCGCCGCTGAAAATGCGGCCGCTGAAATCCCCGGCATAGTCGGGCTGCTTGTACTCGCCGACGTTCACGACCACCTTCTCCGTCAACGGGCGGTTGGAGCGGACGACCTCCACGAAGCGCGTGAAGTATTCGTCCACCATCTCCTGCATCACCGCGCGCTCGCGCGGCTCGAGGGGCTTGAAAGGCGATCCCATTTCCTTGAGCGGGCCGCTGGTGATGGCCCAGGCGCGGGCGCCGACTTTGTCGAGGGTGCCGGCGAATTCCATGCTCTCAAAGATCACCCCGATGCTGCCGACGATGCTGGTGGGCTGGGCGACGATTTTGTCGGCGGCGCAGCTGACGTAATACGCGCCGCTGGCGCCGACTTCCTGGATCGAGGCGACGACGGGTTTGCCGGTTTTCTTTTTGAACCGGCGGACGATCTGGTACATCGCGTCGGAGGCCGACACCGTCCCCCCCGGCGAGTTGACGCGCAGGACGACGGCCTTCACCGAAGCGTCGTTCTCCGCGCGCTCCATTTCCTGGGTGAAGAGGCTCAGCGAATTTTCGGTCGCCTGGAGCAGACCGCCGGCCTTCGCATTGACCAGCATTCCTTCGACTTCGACGATCGCGACCTTGCCGGGCGACCACCCTTTGCCGGGGGCGACTTGGGTTTCATCGAGCTGGTTGGTGTTTGCGACGGGCGTGATGAGGAAACTCGGCGTGCCGCAGCCGGCGAGAAACAACAGGGCGACCAGCGGCAACAGGCGGGTCGGCGAAAAATGGAACGCTCGCATGCGGATCCTTCCGGGGACGGGAGCAGGGCGGCGCGGTCCAGGGAAGGGTGTGCTTCCCGGTTTCGCATCGCTCATGGCGCGTCTAAAATTGGTGGCGAGGATTCTAACGATGGCCCACCATGTCAGCAAAGCGCATTTTTCCAGGCTCGTCGAGCGTGCGCTGGCCGAGTTGCCCGGGCAGTTCGCCGATTTTCTGGAAGAGGTTCCCGTCGAAATCCGCGACCGCTCGACACCCAGGCAGCGCAAGAGCGTGGGCCTGGGCCACGATGAATTGCTGATGGGCCTTTACCACGGCCGCCCGTTGACGGAACGGAGCGTCGAGCATTCGGGGATCATGCCCGATGTGATCTACGTGTTTCAGGAGGACGTGGAACTGGCCAGCGACAGCGAGGACGATCTGGTGGAGCAGGTCCGGATAACCGTACTGCACGAGATCGGGCACCATTTCGGATTAAAAGAGGACGATCTTGACGACCTAGGGTACGGGTGAGCGTGCAGTGGGCGAGCAAGGTCCCATAACAGAAAGTGTGGCCGGTCAATTTTGGGGGTGAACCATGCCGGGACGTGAGCGTAACTCATTTGAACGAGGAAAGCGGGCCCAATCGGCCCGGGCGGTTTTCGGGAACGGACGGGCTCGTGCATTTCCCGTAGCCTTTTGGATTGCTCAACTTGGGTGCTCGTGGCGGCCGGAATACTAAAGCGCCACGTGATGCGGTTCGATGCAGAAATAGTTTAAGTAAGATAAACTGGGAAAGTTGTTGACCTGGTCGGGGCTTTAAGGATACACCCTTTGCCCGGCGCGAGGCCATCGGCTGACAAGAAGCTAAAAAAACGCCCTGGCGGCGGCGTGTGGGCCGAATCGGGTGTATGGTTAGTCTCGATAGAGACATACGAGGATTCCTCTCATGATGCGAAACCGATTGATCCGCCCCATGGCGGCAGGTCTTGTGGCGGCGATGGTATGGGCCGGTGGCATCGCGTGCGGCGCGGAACAGCCCGCCGCAGCCCCCTTGAGCGCTATTCCCGCCAGCCCCGGCCCCAACAGCTTTGTCGGCATCACCTATCCTTCGGAGTCGCGGGGGCTGAACTTCAATATCCCGGGCGTCGTGAGCAAGGTGCTCGTGAAGGAAGGCGACCACGTCAAGGCCGGCGACCTCATCGCACAGGAGGATGACAGCGTCGACGCGGCAGAGCTTTTGGCCAAGCGGGCGGAAGCGGTCGCCGAGAAACTTCAGGTCGACGCCGCCAGGGCGGACTGGGAAAACAAGAAGGTCGAGGCTGCCCGAAACGAGGCGATGTTCGCCAAGAGAGTCGTCGGTAAGAGCGAATTGGAAAAGGCGCGTCTCGACGTGGTGATCGGCGAAATCCGCATTCGCCTCGCCGCGAAACAGACTGAGCAGAAAGAGCTTGAGGCCAAGACTCAGGAGGCCAAGACCGTCCAGCGCAAGCTCTATTCGACCATCGACGGCATCGTTCAGAAGATCAACGTCCACGAGGGTGAGCTGGCCACCAACGACCCGAAGACCCCTTGTATTACCGTTGTGCTCAATGAGCCGCTCTATGTTGAGGTCGAGCTTCCGACGGCGACGGCAAAGAACCTTCAGCTTAAGCAGAAGATCGCCATCCGCTACACGGACGAGCAGGCCTGGCAATCGGCCGAGATCGTATACTTTGACCCGGTCGCCAATTCCGGCGCCGACACCCAACACGTCCGTCTGCAACTGGCCAACGCGGACCACAAGCGGTCGGGCTACCACATGGAAGTGAAGCTGGGAGAAAAAGTGGCCGCGGCGGCGGATTCGCGGTAAACTTGCCGCTCACGTTCCCGTGGCGGTGTCGAGCAGACAATTGAAAGAGAAGGTGCATGGTGGCCTCAGGTATTGTTGAAGAACCTTCCTCGCAAGAAACCAGCGTTCAAGCCCAATCGACCGGCGGGGGGGCGCGATCCCAGCTCGTGCAGAAGCTGCTCGACGCGTCGAGCCTTCCCCAGTTCATGAACGACCTGCTGACCACGCAGGCCATCACCGTCGCCGGCACCGAAGCCGCGGGCTTTTTGATCGAACAGGGGGGCGAGAGCGCCTTCAGCCTGCGTCCGATCGCCCACATCCGCCCCGACGGCAGCACCGCCGAGACGCGCACCGCCGCCCTCAACGCCTTCCAGGAACTCGTCCGCCCGTGCATCCAGCAGGGGAAGGACGGGGCCATCGAAGTCGGCGGGCCCAACGACGCCGCCGAAATGCAGTTCTGCCTGGTGACCCTGCTCCGCGCCGATGCCAACGTCGTCGCGGTCAGCGCCGTGATCACGCGCTGCATGAACCTCGAGCGCGCCAAGCAGCGCCTGGTTTCGATGCAACTGGTCGCGGGCTACTTCGAGCTGTTCACGCTACGGCGGGTCGCCGAGCAATCCAAGACCGTCGCCGAGACCCACCAGCACGCGATGCAGCTTTCGACCGCGGTCGCGACGGCCGAGGGTTTCGAGTCGGCGGCGATGAACCTGTGCAACGAACTGGCCACCCGCGCCGGCGCCACCCGCGTTTCGATGGGCTGGATGAAAGGCCGCAACATCCGCGTGAGGGCCCTCTCGCACACCGAAGAGTTCGACAAGAAGCAGGAATTGATCGTCCTGCTCGAAAAGGTGATGGAGGAGTGCTACGACCAGGACCAGGTCGTGCAGTACGACCCCAACGGCCAGAGCACGGATAACGTCACACGCAACGCCCAGGCGCTTTCGCGGAAAGAGGGCGGGCACGGCGTGCTCTCGCTCCCGCTGCGCCGGCGCGAGGAAATCGTCGGCGTCGTGACGCTCGAATTCCTCGCCAGCCATCAGCTCAACCCGAACGTTTCCCGCGGCCTTGCCGTCGCGGTGGAACTGCTCGCCCCGCAGCTTTACGACCGTCATCAGAACGACCGTTGGCTCATCACCAAGACCGCCGTCTCGACCAAAGAAACCGCCAAGATGCTGATCGGGCCCAAGCACACACTGGGCAAGATCATCGGCGTCCTGGTTGCGGCGGGGCTGTTCATCCTCGTGCAGGGCTTCTGGATGCCCATGTACCACGTCAGCGCGCCGTTCCAGTTTGCCGCGATTGAGCCGCAAACCGTGAGCGCGCCCTACGACGGGTACATCGGGAAAATCGGCCGGACCGAAGACGAGAACCACGTCTCCCGCAAGCTCAAGCCCGGCGACCGGGTGAAGGCCGGCGACGTGCTCCTCGAGCTCGACACCATGGACATGAAGACCAAGCGCGCCGAGGCCCAGGCCGAGATGCAGTCCCAATTGAAGGAAGCCGAAAAAGACCGCGGGGACCACAAGCCCGCCGAAATGCAGATCGCCCTCGACAAGGCCCGCCAGGCCGAAGCGCAGATGCAGTACCTGCAAAGCCAGATCGATCGCGCGATCATCCGCGCCCCGCGCGACGGGCAGATCCTCAAGGGCGACCTCGAAGACAAGCTGGGCGCGCCGGTGAAGACGGGCGACCCGCTGTTCGAGATCGGCGCCCCGGAAAACCTGCGGGTGGAACTGAGCGTTTCCGACCGCGACATGCTCGACATCAAGCCGAACCAGACCGGCCGCTTTGCCACCAACGCCCTCCCCGACGGCAAGTACGACTTCACCGTCGACCGCATCATCCCGCTGGGCGAGCCCAAAGAGGGCGGCAACGTGTTCAAGGTCTACGGGACGATCAACGCCTCACAGGTCAGCGAATCCTGGCGTCCGGGCATGGCCGGCGAAGCCCGCGTCAACGTCGAACGCCGCCGCATCATCTGGATCTGGACCCACCGCCTGGTGGACTTCCTCAAGCTGAAGCTGTGGATGTGATCAGTAGGACTGAGGACTGAGTGCTGAGGACTGAGGGAAGCGGTTTCGCTCCCCCCGCCCTTAACTCAGTCCTCGGTCCTGAGTCCTCAGTCCTTTGCCCCTATGACACTCCAACTCCGCCCCACATTCTCCGAGTCCTGGTACCGCGTGGCGAATCTGCGGGCGAAGCTGCGGCCGGGGGCGCAGATCTCGCGGCAGTTCTACCGCGGGGAGCGCTGGTACGTCGTCCGCGACCCGGCGGGCAACCAGTACCACCGCCTCTCCGACGCGGCCTACCGGTTCGTCGGCCTCCTCGACGGCAAACGCACCGTCGAACAAGCCTGGGAATCGTGCGGCGGCGTTCTCGAAGATGACGCCCCCACCCAGCCCGAAGTCATTCAGATCCTCTCGCACCTGTACTCGGCCAACCTGATCGACGCCGACGTCACGCCCGATGCCACCGTACTGCTCCGCCGGCACAAGCAGCTCACCAAGCGGAAAATGCAAAACCGCCTGATGAACGTGCTTTTCCCGCGCATCCCCCTGTGGGACCCGGACGCGTTCCTCAAGCGCTGGATGCCGCTGGTGCGCCTGATGTTCAGCAAGTTCGGCGCGCTGGTCTGGCTGGCCGTGATCATCGCCGCCATCGTCACGATCGCCCCCGACTGGAACGGCACCGACCACAGCCTCGTGCACGCCGCCGAGAAGTCCGTCAACCTGCATTCCAACTGGATTAACGCCTTCTACCTCTACGGCGTGTTCGTCTTCATCAAGTTAATTCACGAACTGGGCCACGCCTTCGCCTGCCGGCGTTTCGGCGGGGAATGTCACGAGCTGGGCATCATGTTCCTCGTGTTCATCCCGACTCCCTACGTCGACGCGTCCTCGGCGTGGTCGTTCCCCAATAAGTGGGCCCGCATCTTCGTGGGCTCGGCGGGGATGATCGTCGAGCTGTTCTTTGCCGCCCTCATGGCCTTCGTCTGGAAATACACCGCCCCGACGGAGCTCATCAACCAGCTCGCCTTTAACGCGATGCTGGTCGCCAGCGTCACCACCGTCATCTTTAACGCCAACCCGCTGCTCCGCTACGACGGGTACTACATCCTGTCCGACTTCCTGGAGATCCCCAATCTCCGGCAGAAGAGCACCGAATACACGATGGGCCTGATCAAGCGGCACGTGTTCCGCGTCAAGCTCCAGCAGCCGCTCCCGCCCGTGCTCCAGCGGTTCTGGCTCTTCTTCTACGCCGTCACTTCGACGATCTACCGCACCTTCGTGGGCATCATGATCATCCTGCTGGTCGGGTTCCAGATCCCGATCCTCGGATTGCTGATGTCGATCGGTGGCGTGGTGACGTGGGTGGCGGTGCCGGTCTTCAAGGTCTTCAAGTACCTGACGATCGACCCCGAACTGCACCGCAAACGCGGCCGGGCAACGGCCTTCTCACTGGCCGTGGCGACGGCGGTCGTCGTCTTGATCGGGTTCGTCCGGCTCCCCATGAACATCGAACAGGTCGGTGTCGCCGAGGCCGCGGCTCACGAATCCATCCGCCCGGAATGGGGAGGGTTCGTCACCGACATCGTCGCCCAGGACGGCCAATGGCTCAACGCCGGCGACGTGATCCTCGTCGCCCACGATTTCGATCTGGATAAGACGATTGCCCAGACCGAAGCGCAGGTCAGCGAAATGGAACACAAGGAGCGTGCCGAGCGCCCGACGGACCCGGCCCACGCCAACATCGATCTGATCCAACTCGCGAACGTTAACGACAAGCTCAAGACGTTGCGCGAACGCCGCGACAAGCTCACCGTGCGCTCGCCGATCGAAGGCAGGTTGACTGCCCCGGAACTGGCGAATGCCCGCGGCCGCTACTACCACCAGGGCGAGGAAGTCGGCAAGGTGGCGAGGGACGACAGGTTCATTATCCGCGTCCTGCTCGAGCAGAATCAGTCGGGGATGATCACCCGGGAAATCACGGACAAGAGCGCGCCGGTCGTCAACGTCCGCCTCGCTTCGGACATATCGAGCGAGCTCACCGCCGGCCGGCCGCACGCCGTCGGCGCCGCCACCAACCACGCGCTGCCGGGCGTGACCTCGGAAACCGGCGAAGAGACGCCGTCGGCGCACGACCCGCGCGACCCGACCCGGCTGATGAGCGACGAGTTTGAAATTCAGGTCCCCATGGACAACCCCGGCAGCAAATACGTGGCGGGCCAGAAAGCCTACGTGAAGTTCCGCCTCGCCAAACAGCCGCTCTACTGGCAATGGAGCCGCCGCATCCTGCAGTTGATCCAGACCAAGCCCGCCAGCCCGCTGGTGTAGGGAAGTGCTGAGTGCTGAGTTCTGAGTGCTGAGTAAACAAGGCGGCGGCTTTCACTCAGCACTTAGTACTCAGCACTTAGAACTACGCATTATGAGTCAATTCGCCACCAACGAACTCTGGTCGATCTTCGACGCCCGGCGGGTGAAGGCGCCGGAGCTGAAGGGCCTCGACGCCACCGCCAACGGCATCGTCGGCTGGTTCAAAAACCGCCGGGCCGTGCTCCCGCGCCTCAAGGAACAGGCGGCGCGCATCGAGCTGCTCGAGCCGGAAATCCGCAACCTCGGGTCCGTGCATTTCAAGGAAGCCGTCGCCGAGTGCCGCGCCCTTGCCCGGGTCAACCGTCTCGTCGGGCCCGCGCTCGACCGCGCCATGGCGATCGTCCGCGAGGCGGCGCTCCGCGCCATCGGCCTGCGGCCGTTCCCCGTGCAGCTCATGGGCGCGCTGGCGATGTGCCAGGGCGCGATCGCGGAAATGGCGACGGGCGAAGGCAAGACGCTCACCGCCGCCCTGGCCGCTTCGCTCTGGGCCTGGGCCGGCCGGCCCGTCCACGTCATCACAGTCAACGATTACCTCGTGCAGCGCGACGCCGAGGAGATGGCCCCCATCTACGAAATGCTCGGGATGAAGGTCGGGCACGTGGTCCACGAGACCACCCCCGGCGAGCGCGTCGACCATTACCGCCGCGGAGTCGTCTACTGCACCAGCAAGGAACTCGTCGCCGACTTCCTCCGCGACCAGATCACGCTCGGCAACCTCCGCACCTCCACGCAAACGGCGCTCGGGCTGATGATGAGCGGCGGCTCCACGGGCCAGTTGATGGTCCCGGGCCTGTTCCGCACGATCGTCGACGAAGCCGACAGCCTCTTGATCGACGAGGCGGTCACGCCGCTGATTATCTCCAATTCCCCCGACGACGAGCCCAACAGCACGTTTTATCGCGCCGCCGACGAGCTGGCCTCGAAGCTGGAGGCGGGCAAGGATTTCGTCATCGACCGCACCGTCCGAAGCATCGACCTCACCTCCCGCGGGCAAGACCGGCTCGAAGAACTATGTGAGGGTGAGAACTTCTGGAAGGGCAAACGGCGGCGCGAGGAACTCGTGACGCAGGCCCTCGTCGGCCGCCACTGCTTCGTGCGCGACGAACAGTACCTGGTGGGCGAGGACGGGAAGGTTCAGATCATCGACGAGTTCACCGGCCGCGTCATGGCCGACCGCTCCTGGCGTCACGGGCTGCACCAGGCGATCGAGGTCAAGGAGGGCGTGACCGTCACCGCCGACAAGGAAAACCTGGCCCGCCTGAGCTTCCAGCGTTTCTTCCGCCAGTACCCGATTATGGGCGGCATGACCGGCACCGCGTGGGAAGCCGCGCCCGAACTCTGGCAGATCTACCAGCGCCCCGTGATCCGCATCCCCACCAACCGCCCGTGCATCCGCGTGCAGCTCCCGCTGCGGATGTTCGACACGATGGACCAGAAGTGGGAAGCCGTGACCGAGCGCACCGCCGAGATTCACGCGACCGGCGCGCCGATCCTCATCGGCACGCGCAGCGTGCTGGCGTCGGAAGAGGTCAGTAAGCGGCTGACGGCCAAGCACATCATGCACCGTGTCCTGAATGCCAGCCAAACCAAAGCCGAGGCGGAGATTGTCGCCCAGGCGGGTCAGAAGGGAAAGATCACCGTCGCCACCAATATGGCCGGCCGCGGCACCGACATCAAGCTCGCCAAGGGCGTGGCCGACCTCGGCGGGCTGCACGTGATCTCAACCGAGCCGCACGGCAGCTTCCGCGTGGACCGCCAGCTCTTCGGCCGCGCCGCCCG
>JAQGHH010000170.1 GCA_028288945.1 Phycisphaerales bacterium | reverse complement strand
TCTTTGCCGACGAGCTTGAGTCCATTAATAAGCCCCGCGGCAGTGATGATGGCGGTGCCATGCTGGTCGTCATGGAAGACCGGAATGTCGAGCATCGCCTTGAGGGTTTCTTCCACGTAAAAGCATTCGGGCGCTTTGATGTCTTCCAAATTGATCCCGCCGAACGTCGGCGCGAGGGCCGCCACGACCCGGATCAACTCATCCGGATCCTTCACATCCAGTTCAATGTCGAACACATCGACGTCGGCGAACCGCTTGAAGAGCACGCCCTTGCCTTCCATGACCGGCTTGCTCGCCAGCGGCCCGCGGTTGCCCAGGCCCAGGACCGCGGTGCCGTCGGAAATGACCGCGACCAGGTTCCCTTTGGCCGTGTAGCGGTAAGCCAGCTCCGGATCGCGCTCGATCTCGAGCACGGGCACGGCTACGCCGGGCGTGTAGGCGAGACTTAGATCACGCTGCGTGACCAGCGGTTTGCTGGCGGTGACGGAAATCTTGCCGGGTTTTCCGTCCCGGCAGTGATAGGCCAACGCATCTTCACGAAAAATATTGTCCATGTGTCACACTCCATTGTGTTGATCATCCCTCTTTGCGCCGCGCGAGTCGCAGGCGTCAACGGGTGATATAACGACGCGAGCGCCCCAGGCTGGTGCCGGGTCGCGTGCGGCGCGGGTTGGGCGGAACGGGTGGTTCTCAGGCTGCGGCTGAGAGCAAGTAGGCCCATGCGGGCGGAAGGGTGTCCCACGGATTCCCATCGCCCTTTGCGGGCGGCACCCTACTCAACAATGGCGGCCCGCGATATCGACTTATTCGGAAATCCGCGAGTTGCAAACCGGAACTTTTGCCCCAAAGAAACTTCCCGCGATTGTGACGATGGCTATCGGGCCGATCCGGCCGATAGAAGCAGGGCCAAGACTGAGCCGTAACGCAATGAACCTCACGCCGTCTCCTCCAAGCCTTTCATCTGCACCGACGCGAACCCTGCCCTTGAGCGGCCCGCGGCCGGCATCGGCACTGCGCCGGTCATTGGGATTGATCACGCTCGGGTGGGTGTTCGGTGCGGTGTGGTTCACGGCGACTTCGGGCGCGCCGCTTACCCTCTTCGCGCAGTCGCTGCACGCTTCTCCATTTCAATTCGGCGTACTGACCGCGCTGCCGTTCATCGCGTCGCTGGCGTCCGTGCCGGCGAGCTTCCTCATTGACGCGACGGGCAAACGACGGCGGATCTTCCTTTGGGGCCTTTATGTCCAGCGCTTCATGTGGTTCCCCATCGCGCTGGTGCCCGTCTGGATGCTCGGCCGCTTCGGCGGGGCCGCCGCCGGGGAGGCCATGTTCGTCTTCCTCGCGCTCACCTTCGTCATGCACTGCGGGCAGGGCACGGGCGGGCCGGCGTGGGTGAGCTGGATGGCGGACGTGGTCCCCGCGCGGATCAGCGGGAAATACTTTTCGCGCCGGCGGCAGTGGGCAATGCTGACAGCCATCCCCGCCGCGTTGTTCGCGGGGATGTTCCTCGACCGCCAGGGCGTGCAAGGCCCGACGGCGGTGCTGCATTGGTGTGCGATCCTGTTCCTGTGTGCGGCGGTCTTCGGGATCGCGGACATTACGCTCTTTCAGTTCGTGCCGGATGTGCCGCGCGAGCCGCAGCCGCCGAGACTGCTGTTGCGTTCATTCGCCGGGCCGCTGCGCGATCGGCGATTCCTGCTCTTCGCCGGCTTCGTGGGAATCCTGACGTTCGCGGTTCAACTGGTCGGGCAGTTCGCCAATCTCTATTTGCTGGACGTGGTGAAGGTGAACAACACTCGCGCGCAGCTCATGCTGCTGGTCGCGCCGATGGCGGCACAGTTACTGGTGCTGCCGATCTGGGGGATTGCCGCCGACCGGATGGGCAAGAAGCCGCTGCTGGTGCTGGCGGCGCTGGGGTCGGTGCCGGTGGGATTGGCGTGGTGCCTATTGACGCCCGAAGACAAATGGCTGGGTTACGTCTTGTCGGCGGCTGGGGCGGCGCTTTGGACGGGGGTGGAGATCGCCAACTTTAATTTCGTGCTGGAATTCGCCGGCTCGACCGACCGCCGGGGCGGGACCAGCTACGTCGCCGTGAACAGCGTGATCATCAACCTCGCCGGCTGCGCCGGGGGCTTGGTGGCCGGCGGCATTGCGCAGATCCTAAAGGATTGGCATTGGACTCCGCTACCCGGCTTCAGGCCGGCGACCTTTTACGACGTGCTGTTCGTCTGCGCCGCCGCGTTGCGATTGGCGGCGGTGGCGGGCTTCCTCCCCTTCCTGCACGAGCCCCGCGCCCGTTCCGCCGGGCATGCGTTGCGTTTCATGATCGCCGCCACATGGGAAAGCGCCAGCGGCGTAATCCCCCGGCTGATGCGGCGGCCCGGCGCCTCGGGCGCCATTGCGCGTGCCCAAACCTCAGTCCTCTCGCGCCGCGCTGCGTAAAGCGGAGATGTGCATAAACCGAAGCAGCCCATCAACCGGAAACCCCCGGTTGATGGGCCGCCTCCTTGCGCGAAATTGGGAGCGTCGGAACGTCCTCGTATTCTGCGCTAGCCGATGGTGTCGAGCGTGGTGCCGGGGGGGAAGCTTTGGAAGGCGGTGGCCGGGTTGGGGTTGCCGCCCTGGGCGTCCTGGATGGCGGCGAGGAAGTCGCTGTGGAATTGTTGGGGGCTGACGCCGAGGGATTGAAGGGCCTGGAGGAAGGGGTTGCCGCCGGATGAGGGGGCGGCGTTGGTCGTCCCGCCGGTGGAGCGCGAGTGATCTCCGTCGCCATCGGAGGCTGCGCTAGCGGCCTGGCCCGCGGCTCCCGTCGAGGAGGTGGCCGATCCCGCGTTCTTGAGAACTTTTGCGATTGCGCTTTCGATGATCTTGTTGGGGTCCGCAGTGGTCCCGCTGGATTGGGCCTGTTGCAGGGCGCTGGTGACTGCGTCCTGGATTTGCTTGAACTGGGCGCCTCCGCCGTGACGGTGGTGTCCGTGCCCTTGCACGCCTTGTGCGGACGAAGTTGATCCCGTTGCGTCCGTCGATGCGGCTGGCTGCGACGGGCTGGTCGCCGAGATCGACCGAATGAATTGGTATAAACCCTGCCCCACCCAGCCGACACTGGAAGCTGATGACATAAGGACTCCTGGTGGAGAAAAGGCTTCGAGCCACGATGCGCTGCTCTCCTTTGCGAACGCATTTCCTAAATCGGCAGGTTCCGATGTTTCTGTTATTCAATTTTGCGTAAGAGGGTTATCGGACGTTGGGCATCAGAAGTATTGCAGGCTGATGGTGAGCTTCGCCCCGTCGGCGGGGAGGGTGAAGCGGGCTTCTTCGAAGGTGGCGGCGCGGAGTCTGGGCTTGGGGTTGTTGGTGACGCCGTAACCTTCGACGGGGACGCCAAGGGCGTTGCGGTCCATCTTGCCGTTGCGGTTTTCGTCGTGAAGGACCGATGCCGAGTACTTGCCGGGAGGCAGGTCGACGGTGAAGGTGACGGAGTCGGCGTCCGCGGCCTTTACCTGCCAGTCCACGGCGTTGGCTTTGACATTGGGGAACCCGTCGGCGGCCTTGAACACACCGAAGATCAGATCGCCCTTATGATTCCGCAGGTCCGTGACTTTGATGGTGAGCGTGGCGCGGGGCTCGGCGTCGCGGGCGGCCGCGGGCCAGGCGGCGAATGGCCCCGCCGCGAGAATGGCAAGCAAGCACCACCACGCGAGAGCCCGCCAAGGAACATACGCCGCGGCGACCGTCGCACCGGTCGGGGTGGTATGTTTCTTCAATCGGTGCGCTCCTCGCAGTCGTGTCAGCACGGGTCTCCTTTTTCGGTCGTGACCGCGTTCAAGTCCTGTCCCGAGTCTAGGCGGGCGAGAAGGCGCGCGGGCGGGTCGGCCGCAAATTTTTCACCGAAAGCCGGGGCCGGTGTGGTGAGGCCGGAGTAGACGGCCAGAGCGCTGAGCAAGCCTGATGCAGAGATACGCGGGATTGCCCGGAGGGCGCGGAGGGATGACGCGGCGCTATGAACGTGGAGGAAAATGGACGGACGGAATCGGGGCAACAGCGAGCCGCGAATTAATTGGACCTGTCCCGGTTTTCGAGGTGGGATTCTTCGTTGAGGATCTGGTCGAGGAAGGGGGTGGTGAAGACGGCGTCGGCGGCGTCGGGGCAGCCCTGGCAATCGCGGGTGGGGAGGACGTCGAAGTCGCCGGCGGCGGTTTTGAGCGACAGGTGGAGGGAGCGGTAGTCGGCGCGGGGTTGGCCGGCCCGGCCGTTGCGGCCGCAGAGTTTCAGGGGGCCGATGCCGTAGTTCTGGTCGGGCCAGGAGATCGGCGACGTGGGCCAGCCGCTGCACACCATGAGGGCGCGGGAGGTTTTGCTCAGCGGAATTTGCAGGCCCAGATGGCTGGCCTGAGGACCGCCCGGAATGCGGGAGAAGATCGCGAGATCGATCGCCCCGGTCGGGCCGGGGCGGGCCCAGGGCGGCAGGATGATTTCGCCCGCGATCATCCGGTACCCCTGGCCTAGGTCGCGGGCCTTGCTCCATTTGGATTCGAAGGTGGAAAAGAGCTTGAGTTGGCCGAAGCCGGTCGGCCGGGCCGGGTCGTACGCGCGGCCTTCGACGACGAGAAGCATGTCCGCGTCCCGCGCCTCCCCCCGCTCGTCACGGAAAATGGCGGCGACGTTGACGGTGTCGCCCGCACCTACTTCGCGCTTGTCGAGAAGCACCGCCGCGACGGCAACCGAGCCGTCCGCGGCGGGGGGCGGTCCGTCGAGGACCCGCACTGACTCAAATGCCACGTCGCCGGGCAGCACGGCTGCCGGGTAGCACCCGGCCATGCGGTAGCCCAGCGGGAACTCGAGATCGACCTGCTTCACAAGCGCCTCAAACGCGTCGAGCGTTTGCGGGTTTCCCATGTCGGCGCTCTTGAGGTTCCAGAGGAATTTGTGGACAGGCGCATAGTCGAGCAGCAAATCGTGCGTGAGCGGTTCGACACCATCGGCGGTGACTGATATCTCCGCATCGAGCGGCACGTCCGCCGTGAAATGCCCGCCGGCGGCAAATTGCTTGAGCACGTCACCGCCGCGACGCACCGTGACGGTCCCGTCGCGCTCCTTGCCGGTGATGAAGTCGTAAATGCGCCCCCGCACGTGCACTAGGAGCGGCGGGCGCTTGGCCGGGACGGGTTCGGGGGCGAAATAGATCGGGCTGGCCAGTGCGACTTGCCATCGCCCGTCGGAGCCGTAGGCCCGTGCCGCGTACCAACAGGGGGACGACTCGGTCACACTCCAGGAGAGTTGCACGTCCTGCTTTCCGAGCTCCCACGATTTCACGACGATGCCGTTGCGGATCAGCTCCACCTTTGCGATGCCTTCGGGCATGCCGCTCTTGGCATCGGATGTGCCCAGCGTCCAGTTGTGGTGCGAGTGATGCGCCTCGAGGGTTACTGCGTGCGGCTTGCCGTCGGTGGGGATCGTCGCGCCGCTCATGTTGCCGTCGATGCTGAACAACAGCAGCGGGCCGGTGGTGGCCATGGTGCGGCCCTGGCGGACGGCCTGGGCGAGGCTCGGGTTGTCGGATTTGCCGTCGGGGCCGACGTACAGATAGGTCGCCCAAAATCCGGGCACGTTTTTACTCAGCGTCGGCCGGTCGAAGCAGGCGTCGCTGTCGGCGAAGACGGGAATACAAAATCCGCGGTTCAGAAGATTGAACCACAGTTGATGGGCGTTATGGTCATCCGGCTCGTCGCTCAAGACGCTAATTCCATCGAACGAAGGGCCGGCATAGGCATCGAAGATCAGCTCGCGGCCGAGGTTATTCCCCGGAAAATCGGACCATTTGCCCAACCACTTTTTCTCCGGAAAGTAGCGAACGGGGTGAACGGGAAACAGCACGCCCCCTTGCGCGTGCACGATCCGGGCGGCGGCGTGATAGGGCGGATCCTCGGGAATCAGGAACGGATCATCCACCCCGATCAACGCGTTGTGCCCGAGAAGGCTTTTTGGTCGCTCGCCACCAATGAGCAGACGGAAATCATCGTCAGATACTTTGGCGCATTCGGCCTTGTACCCGGCGAGGTCGAGCTTCCCCGCGCCGCCGTATTCCTGATTGATGTAGGCCCAATCGAGGCCGTTGGCCCGGCAGGTGAGGGCGATATCGGGGTAGCTGGTCTGCCGCTGCATCTCGCCGTGAATCATGTGGACATGCGCGTCGCCGGACACCCAGCCGAGCTTGCGGAGGTCGATGAAGCGTTTGAGCTTGAGATCGACCGTGACGCTTTTGCCCGCGACGATTTCCACTTCCGCGGCGTCCGTCAGGTACTGCGGCCCGTGGCCGGCGATCAATTTCGTCTTACCGGGCGGCAGATCGAAAGTGTCTTCGCCGGGAATAAAGATGCCGTGGGCTTCGATGTGGGGCCAGTCGGCCGCGGTCAATCCGATCCGGTCGGCGGGATAGGTGCCGTCAGACGCCTGAAGAGAAAGGCGGGCGGGAAGCGGCCGGCCGGTTTGCGCATCCGTCACACGGACGGCGAGCTTTCCGGTCTCTGGCGCGGCGCGTGCAATGGGGGCGAAGTACGCGAGCAACAAGAAAAGGATCGCGGAGACTGCGCGGGGCGTTTTCACGTGCGGTCACGATACCCAAACGTGGCGCAGGCACACAATAAAAAGAAACCCGGCGCTCCCCTGAACGCCGGGCTCCCCCGAGTTTCGATGAATTGTTCGACAAAAAAACCCCCGGGCAAGCGTGTCGTCCGGCCGACCGCCGGCCGGACGACACCGCCCGTGGGAACCAACCGCGCTCCATGTGTAGGTGACTTACCAAGGTCACCTTGCCGCCAACGTGACGGCTTTCGAGAATCCCTAATTCAAAGTGGATGCCAGCGGCAAAAATCTTGTTGCGCTTGGCAGCGAGGGCCGTTTTCTCGTTGGAAATCAGGATTGGGCAGGAACTGAGGTACGCGAGCGGGGTCGGGAGGGAATCGCAGTCGCACGATTATTCAACAGCCACTGAGGCCATCGCACAGGGAATGGGCACCCGCGCGCCCGGAAAGGTGACGCGGAATAGAAACACTCCATTTCAAATTGTGGGGGAAAATCCTTGAGGGATGCGGGCTGAGGGGGTTACACTGCTGAGCCGGCGGAACCTGCGCGTGCGATACTCGGAATTACCACGCGTCTTTTTGTTGGAAATCGTTGTGATGCACGGAATTACCACGCCACTCCTGAACCCGGTAGCTTCTGCGTCGGTACTACTTCTGCCCGTTTTCTGATCCACCACCGAAGGACGACACCTATGGCCAAGCAACCGAAGAAGCTCGGTGAACTCCTCGTCGAATGGGGTGCCTGTAGCCCTAAGGACGTCGCCAAGGCCCTGGAGCATGCGAAAAAACAGAGCATGCGCATCGGCGAAGCCCTCATTGACCTCAAGCTGGTCAACGAGACCGCCGTTTTCAAAGCCCTGGCCTCCCAGCACAACATGGAATATGTGGACCTGGAGAAGAGTTCCATCCCCCCCAACGCCATTGGCTTGATCCCCGATGACCTGATGCGCAAGTACGTGATCCTGCCCCTCGGCAAGGAAAACGGCCGCCTGCGCGTGGTCGTCCATGATCCGCTCGACCTTGAGATGCTCGACATCCTCCGGTTCCGGCTCCATGCCGATATTCGCACGGTGTTAGCGCCGCGCAGCCGGATCAAGTCGATCATCGACGAGCTGTTTCAGACGACCGCCGCCAATACGATCGACAAGACGGTGGACTCTTCCATCGACAAGCTCCGCAAGTCGCTGGACGCGACGATGGACAAGTCGGTGGACCGCTCGATCGATAAATCGATCGACCTGGCCGGCATCGGCGAAGAAGGCGCGAGCGACCCCACGCAAGCGCCGATCATTAAGCTGGTGCAGGCGATGATCGCCGAGGCGGTCCGCAACCGCGCTTCGGATATTCACATCGAACCGATGAAGGACCGCGTCCGCGTGCGCTACCGCATCGACGGCGAATGCGTGGACCGCGACCGCATTCCGCTGCGGATGAAGAACCCGCTGATCTCGCGATTGAAAATCATGGCGGGGATTGATATCGCGGAAAAGCGCCTGCCGCAGGACGGACGCATCAAGCTTACCGTGGACAAGTCGAACATCGACTTCCGCGTTAGCA
>JAQGHH010000169.1 GCA_028288945.1 Phycisphaerales bacterium | reverse complement strand
CCGTTGCGGGCGTCGACGGCATGAAAAATTCCATCGAGGTCGCCCAAAAACACCCGGCCCTCGAGTACCAGCGGCGTCGTCTCGAAGCCCGCCTCCACCTGATAGCCCCACAGCGTCTTGCCGCTCTGGAGATCAATCGCGCGGAGTGTTCCCCCCGTGTCGGCGACGTACGCCACCGGGCCCACGATCGCGGCAGACCCTTCAAAATGCCCGGGCAGCCGCCTCGCCGGCGCGGTGGCGGGCGCGGTCGCCGGCTGCGTCGAGGGCACCGGGTCATCGGCGTGGATCTGCCAGCGCACTTTCATCGGCGGGCCGCCGATCGCCAGCGCTTCGCCCGCCAACGGGCCGCCGCCATGGAAGCCGATCCAATCGCCGGTGGATGTGCGCGGAGGTTCGGACGGAATTGCGCCTTTATCAACGACGGGTATAGCGGCGGTGGTCGGTCCGTGTCCGTGAAACAATTTTACGGCCAGCGCACCAGCACCCAGCAGGAGCACGCACGCGACAAGGACGAAACGTGATCGCATCATTTCCCGCTCGCATCCAGCGCCACGAGTTCTTCCTTGCCTTTGGCGAAGATCTTCCCCTTATAAATCAACGGCGATGCCCAGATGTTGTCGAACTCAAAAAGCTGAACCTCGCTGAGCACCTTCGGTCCGGCGGCGTCAAGCTGCACGAGACTGAGTTTTCCGTGGTCGCTGAGGACGACGAGCTTATCGCCGTTAAGGACGAAGGAGCCGCTGTCGCCGAGGGCGACGTCGTTGCTGCTCCAGATCACTTTGCCGTCGGGCCAACTGACGCACTTGAGGCGCCCCTCGCTGTTGCCGTAGAGCTTGCCGTTGTCGAGGACGCACGGCTGAAACCTGGAGGCGATCTGCTTGCCCTGCCAGTCCTTCTTTGCCCCGGAGGCGCTGACCGTCAGCATCTCGCAGCCGTGGCCGTAGGAGGTGGTGATGAACAGATGCCCGTCCTGGTAGATCGGAGTCGTGGCGTTGACGTCGTACTGCGTTTTCCACGGCTCCTTCCAAAGCGTCTTGCCCGTTTCCGGGTTGAGGCCGTACAGCGCGGCGCCGCCAAAAATGACCAGTTCCGGCGTATCACCGACCGTGATGAGAATCGGAGCGGCATACCCGCCCAGGCCGTTCTCCGATTTCCACGCGATCTTTCCGGTCGCCTTGTCCACCGCTACCGCGACCGCCCCGCCGTTCCCGCCCTGCACGTAGACGAGCTTCGCGGTCACGAGCGGGGAAGATGCTTCGTTCCAGGTAATAATCTTCGCCCCGGTTTCATCAAGGACGTTGAGCTTCCAGACTTCCTTGCCGTCCGCGAGCTGGCGGGCGACGAGGTCGCCACCGCCGCCGTAGGTGTAGATGCGGTCGCCGTCGATCGTGGGCGTTGCTTCCGGCAGCGGCAGGCGGTTCTCGCGGTTCAGGCCCTGAGGCGCTTGCTCGCCGTGATTGGCTACGGTGTAGGATTGGCTCCAAAGCACCTTGCCGCTGTCGGCATCGAGGGCGGTCAACACGTCGTCTTTCCCCTGCATCGCAAGAATGTACAGCTTGCCGCCCAGCGCGATAGGCGAGGAGAACCCCTGGCCGACCTTCACCGTCCAAAGCTTCTTCGGGCCCCCTTCGGGCCATTTGGCGGCGATGGGCTCCTTGCTGATGTTCGTGCCTTCAGGGCCGAGCCATTTGGGCCATTCCTCGGCATGCGATACACGGCACGCGAGCGATGCGATGCCGAGGGCAAGAAAAGATGCGAAGCGATTCACGGGGCCTCCTTCAGTTTTTGTTTTCGCCGCCGGTCTGCATTCCCGAAATGCCGATGCCGGGGACCGCGGCGGGATATTCTACGAGGGACAACCGAGTCCGTCGCGGGGTGTGCAAAGCTTGTCTTCGCCACGCGGGACCAGGCACAGACGAGTAAGAGTAGGATTAAGAGTAAGAGTAGGATCGCGCTCTGAGGCGCATCTGGAAGCGCGTCCTACTCTTACTCCTACTCATAATTTACTCGTCTTTTCATGTTCCCGATGGGCGAACACGAGGTTCGCCCCTACTGATGTCGCAGGTCGGCGGGAATGACATTCACCCCGCTCAGGCGGACGGCGACCGCGGATGCGGCCAGGCCCACTGCCAGCACCGAGACTAACGTGAGCGCCAAACCCGATGCGTTGATCACCCGCGCAGAATTCGCCACGGCGGGGAGGATCCCGATTAACGCGCACACCGCCCCGGCGGCCAGTCCCACCACCAGCAGGAACGCATTTTCCGCCAGCACCAGCCGCACTCTCGCGGCTGAGGTGAATCCCAGTGACGCCAGCAGCGCGAGTTCCGCTTTTCGTTCGATCACCGTTCGCACGAGCACGACCGCCAGCCCCAGCGTCCCGAGCATCAGGCCCAGTGCGCCCAGCGTCTGGAACGTCGAGAGATACGTGTTCTGCACCTCCTGATAAGACCGCAGGCGCGCGGACGTGGTATCGACGCTGACGGAAAAATCGTCGAGTTCGGAGCTGAGCCGCTTTGCGATTGCGGCTTCCTGTCCAGGCGGGGTGTCGATCAGCACCATGCCGAAGCCGCTCTGGGCGGGGAAGAGCTTTTTGAAATTCGCGTCGCCCATCAGGAGCTGCCCCTGGAAAATGCTGTGAGCGACGGTGGCAACGAGCTTGAGCTTTTGCGGGCGGCCGAGTTGGTCGGTGATCGGCATTGTGCCGCCCAGCGGAATTTGCAGGACGTATTCCTGCGTGTCCGCATCCGCAATGACGGGGATCTCGTCGCCCTGATTGCCGTCAAGCGAGTCCCAGAAGCTCCTGCCCGCGGGCACGGCGGCGAGCGAGGAGCCTTCGATGAATCCGCCGCGACGAATCATTTCATCGGGCATGCCCAGGATCGTCGGGCTGCTCGGCTTCGTCAGGTTCAGGCAACTGATATCCTGACCGGCCCACATACGCAAGGGCGTGAAATGGACGTTCTGCCAGTCCGCATCGGCGGGATTCTTGATGCCGAGCAGTCGGCGGCCTTCGGGCGAATTGAGGTCGCCGGTGAGCGGGATATTGGCGGTGAGGATCAGCCGATAGCCGCCGGTTTCGGACTTGCGATCCCCGGG
>JAQGHH010000130.1 GCA_028288945.1 Phycisphaerales bacterium | reverse complement strand
TTCGCGGCCATTCTTTACGTCTGCGTGCTTCTAGTTTGGCCCGCGTTCTGCCTGTTGGATCGGCCGTGGGTATGCAGCAAATGCGGCAAACGCCTGCCCGCGGGAGGCGGAACGCCGGACGACAAACATGATGGTGATTCGCGAGCGCCTGGACATGAGCGGTTCGCGGGGACCAAAACTGCCGTCCCGCTGCAGGCTCCAAAGCTACGGGCAAAGGTGATCGCATTAGCAGTTTGGCACAAACGTGATGGAGAAGTTGTGGAGAGGTCCGAGCCTGTCTGCGAGTTGGACGCGGACGGGTCGCGCGTGCAGGTGATGTCGCCGATAAAAGGCACTCTCTGGCGGTTCAAGCGAGTCGGCGAGCACGTCGGGCCGGAGGACGAGATAGCGCGCATCGAAACGGCAAGCAGTGAATCCCAGCTAAACGACGAGTAGTAATCCGACCGGGCTAATTTGTTCAGTGGGTTTCAGGGCCGAGGGCGTGTCGCCCGGGTAGTACCGCAGGCATGTAGGGTCCGCACCGCGGACCGTTCCTTAGGTCCGCGGAAATACGGTCCGCGGTGCGGACCCTACGGTAAGTCTGGCTCCCTCTCCCTCGTACTCGGGGAGAGGGTTGGGGTGAGGGGCCGGGAGGAGGAGTTCAAGGGATTAAGAGTTCAAAGGTTCAAGAGCGGCATCAACCCTTGAACTCTTCAACCTTTGAACCCTTGAACTTCTCTTCCGCCCCTCACCCTAACCCTCTCCCCCGGGTACGAGGGAGAGGGGACCAGCGCGTGCCTCGGGCACGACCGGGGGGACACGCCCCGGCTCTGAGACTCACGGAGCGAATTGGCCCAGTGGGACCCTACAAGACATGAGCCCGATCAGTTGGATTTACTCTAAAGCGCCTGCTCGTTGGCTTCCCCGGTGCGGATTCGGAGCACCCGCGCGACGGGGTAGACGAAGATCTTTCCGTCGCCGACTTCTCCCGTGCGGGCGGCTTCGGAGATCGCGGCGACGGCTTTGTCCGTGTCTTCCTGTTTCACGCAGAGCTTGAGCAGCACCTTGGGGACGAACCCGACGTCCATCTTCGCGCCGCGGTAGCGTTCGGTGTGCCCCATCTGCCGGCCGAAGCCTTTGCACTCCACCGCCGTCACGCCAAGGATTCCGATTTTCGCCAGCGCGCCCTTTACGGCGTCGAGCTTGTGCGGCTTGATTACGGCCTCGATCATCTGCATGAGCTGCTCCTCAAGAGACGGGACGGCCAGGGCACACCCTCGCGTGCCGCGTCCCGCGGTTCGGGTCATTCAAGAACGACATCAGATAATACCCGACGCGGGCGGAAGCGTCGTCCCGCGGACGCGGAAATCCGGGTTCCAAACAAATGAGGTCCACAAAGGGCACCAATGAAAACACGAAGGGACACGAAACAATCCAAGAAGCGCGGATCACGGCTAACCTTCGAGAACGATTAGCAAATCCCGCGCGCTCACGGTCGATCCCGGATTCACCAGCACGTCCGCCACTTTCGCGGTGCGGGGGCTGTAGACGGCGGTTTCCATTTTCATCGCTTCGATGCTCAGCAGCCGCTCGCCTTCCTTCACCGTCTGCCCTTTTTTCACGTTCACGCTCGACACTTTGCCGGGCATCGGGGCGGCGATGTGGGCGGGGTTGTCCGGGTCGGCCTTCGGCTGCTTGTGGAGATTGCCTTCCAGTTTTCGGTCGGCGACGTTTACTTCTCTGGGTTGGCCGTTGAGTTCGAAGAAGACGGTTCGGGTGCCGTCTTCGTGCGGCTCGCCCGTGGTGAGATAGCGGATGATCAGCACCTTGCCCGCCTCGATCTCGACGCTGATTTCTTCGCCGCTCTGCATGCCGTAGAAGAACGCGGGCGTGGGGATGACGCTCGTGTTGTCGTAGAGCCGCAGGTGCTTGTCGTAATCGACGAAGACCTGCGGGTACATCACGTACGAGACGACGTCCACGTCGCGGACCTCGCGGCCGGTCTCAGCTTCCAGCTTCTTTTTCGTCTGCACGAAATCGACGGACGGCAGTTTTTCGCCGGGACGGCCCTTGATCGGCTTGGCGCCCGCCGAGTCGAGGATGATCTTTTGCAGCACCTTGGGCCAGCCGCCCTCGGGCTGGCCGAGCTGGCCCTGCATCATCTCCACGACGCTGCGCGGGAAGTTCAACTTCTTTTCCGCCGTCAGCACGTCCATGGGGGAGAGTCCGTTGGTCACCATGAACAGCGCCATGTCGCCCACCACCTTGCTCGATGGCGTGACTTTCACGATGTCGCCAAAGAGCTTGTTGACCTCGGCGTAAGCGTCGGCGATTTCGTGCCAGCGGTTTTCCAGGCCCATGCTCTTGGCCTGCTGGCGGAGGTTGGTGTACTGCCCGCCGGGCATTTCGTGGTGATAGACCTCGGCGGTGGGGGCCTTCATTCCCTCCTCGAACGGGTAGTAGTGCTCGCGCACCGTCTCCCAGTAATCGCTCAGGCGATTGAGGGCGTCGAGATCGAGCCCGGGATCTCGCGGCGTATGTTGCAACGCGGCCACCAGCGAATTGAAATTCGGCTGGCTGGTCATGCTGCTCATCGACGCCAGCGCCGCGTCCACAACGTCCACGCCCGCATCCGCGGCGCGAAGGAGTGTGCCGGAGTTGATGCCGCTGGTGTCGTGCGTGTGGAAGTGGATCG
>JAQGHH010000114.1 GCA_028288945.1 Phycisphaerales bacterium | reverse complement strand
AAGATTCCGCTCGGCCGCTTCGCGATGCCGCGGGACGTCGCCCACGCGGTCGCTTATCTGCTAAGCGACCGCGCGGACATGATCCATGGCGTCACGCTGCCGGTTGACGGCGGGTTTCTGGCTATCTGAGGATCGTTCTATCTGAAGACCGTCGGGTTCGCGGGGATAACGAAGTTGTTCGCCAGGTTGAACTCCCCCAGCGGATTTCCCGAATCGACCACCACGATCAGGAACTTCGCGCTAAACTGCGGGCCGGGGTTCGGGACGATCAGGCGGAACACCTGGGGCTTGTGCGGCTTCAGGCTGACCTTCCTGGGCGCAGGGTGATAAATCACCGGAGCGCCTGGTTCGAGGGTCGGCGTATCGGAAGCATAGACCTTAAAGCTCAGCAGGCCGTTGGACGGGACGTTGCCGATGTTGTTCACAACGATGTTCAGCGCCACCGGCTGATTGGGCCCGATGTAGAACGGGTCGACGGGCGGCTGATTCTGATACGCGGCGGCCAGGTCAACGAAGGCTTGGGCCACGGTCACCGGCCCGATTGGCGGGGTGGTGTCGTTGGTCGGGTTGGCATCACCGGCCGCGGTAACGACCCTGGCGAAAATGAAATAAGAACCTGAAGGTTGTGTCAGGGGGAAGTCGTACTGCATGGTGAATTTGTGCGACTGCCCCGGCTTGAGCGAAACGGGGTTTCGGCCCGGAATCCCGCCGATGATGCTCGCAGTACTGGTGTCGAGTGTGTTGGTGGTCGATGCGTAGAGCGTGATTCCCACCTGATTGTTGAACGGCAGCGACCCGATGTTGGTGACGACCGCCTGCATTTTGCGGATGACGCCGGTTTTGACAGGGCGGGTGTCGGTCTTCAGGAGACGGATGGTGAGGTCGGGGCCGACGATGCTGAAATTCTGATTGGAGACGTTCGCGCCGGCCCCCAGGTTGAAGGAGTAGCTGCCCGACGCCGGAGAAATTTGCTGGGCGCCGGCCGGGAGGATGAATCGGACGATGTAGCTGCCGGGCGGGAGGTTTGCAAAGCTGTAGCCGCCCGAGGCGTCGGTCACGCTGGCCGGTTCGGCGGGAGTGATGATCGCGCCGGTATTGGGGTCATCGACTTCGGCGTCGAGGATACCGTTGCCGTTCTGATCGAGGAATACGCTCTGGCCCGGGACGCCCAGTTCCCCGGCGTCACGGACGCCGTTGTGATTTGCGTCGTTGAAGACCGTGCCGCTGATCGAGGAAGGCGTCCCTTCGGGGAGATTGACCACGGGTGCATCGCTGGTGGCGACGGTGACGTCGATGAAGCCGGGCTTGTCCTGGAGGAAGCCAACACTCGACTGCACCTCCACGCGGTAGACGCCGGGCGGCAACATCGGGAAGGAATAGAATCCGCTGGAATCGGTGAAGGTGAACGGGTCGTCAAAATGCAAACGGCCGTCGTGGTGGAGGTCGAGGAATACACGTTCGTTGGGAACGCCCCCTTCGCCGTCTTGAATGCCGTTGCCATTAAGGTCGTTAAATACCGTTCCGCTGATCACGGCGAAGTTGTTCTCGGGCACATCGAGGTTCAACACCTGCCCGTTGGCGACGGTGACGCTCAGGAAGCCCGGCGGGTTCTGGTGGAAGCCGTTGCGCTGGACCACGCGGATTTGGTAGGTGCCCGGCCCAAGATTGCCGAGGTTATAGACACCGATGTTGTTACTGACGGCGTTGGGCTCGGCGAACAACACGGCCTGGGTGACCGGGTCGATCACGGTGTCGAACTTGCCGTTATGGTTGAAGTCGGCGTAGACGACGTCGCCGGCAAGGAACGGCTCGATGGTGTTGACGTCGTTCTGTCGGATGCCGTCCTGGTTCTGGTCGTCGAAGACGGTGCCGGTGACCGACGAGGGCAGCCCCACGGGCACGTTTGTTGTCGTCGGGGTGGCGGCGGCGACGACGACGTCAATGGATTCGGGCGCGCCTTGCACCAGGCCTTGTCCGGCCTGGACCTCGACGCGGTAGGTGCCGGCGCCAAGGTTCGCAATGGTGTAAACGCCCGAGGAATCGGTGAGGGCGGTTGGGTCGACCGGGTCGAGCGTTCCGAGGTGGCTGAGATCGAGGAAGACGGTCGCGTTGGCGACGGGGCTTTCACCGGCGTCCTGGACGCCATTGCCGTTGACGTCATTGAAGACGGTGCCGGTGATGCTTCCGGTGCCAGGCGTGACCGCCGCGGCCGGGGCGACCGACAGCAGCGTCCGCGATTCCAGGGCTTCCACGACTGTGCGCACGCTTGAAGTGAGTACAGACCGACGCATGGATGGGGCCTCCCGTGTGGATACGAATCAAGGGTGGGTTTTTCAATGGTGCCGCCACACCCGGGACGCCGGCGGCTCAGCCGGCCGGGCGCGTATGGTAGAGACTCCTGCACCGGCCCGCAAGGATGAGTTCGAGGGTTCAAGGGTTCAAGGTTCAAAGGAGTTCAACGACTCGAGGGCTCGCGCTTGTGGGGAGCCCGATCAATCCCGTTCGACGATCGGCTGCCAGTGGACGCGACTTGCGCCCATGAGCGTGCCGGTCGCGAAGGCGATGTCCACCTGGGCGACCTGGTAATCGGTGATGGCGGCGATCTCCGATGACTGCGCATCGGCCAGCCGAGTTTGTGCGTCGAGCACTTCGGTGCTGGTGCGCAGGCCCTGGTTGAACTGCCGCACCTCGACGTCCGCCACGCGGGCGGCCAGCACGACCCGTTTGTGGGCCGCCAGGATGCGCTGCCAATCGGTCTCCATCGTGTCGGCGGCGTTGAAAACCTCCTGGCGGATCTGCACGGCGCGCTGCTCTTTACTCGCGAGTTGCTGCAAGCGGCTGAGCAGCGCCCGGCGGAGCTGGCTGCGGGCCGCTTCGTTGCCGAGGGGGATATTCAGGATGATACCGACCTGATGGCCGGCGAAATCCTTGTTGAGCACCTGGTCGAACGTTTCATGGGCCGAGCCGCTGAAGCCGCTATGGCTGTAGCTGTACTGCACGGCCAACAGCGGCAGAAGCGCGTTGCGGGCCAGGCGGATGTTCGCCGCCTCCTGCACGATCTGGAGCTCGATCTCCAGCATCTCCATGCGCTGCGCCAACGCCGCATCCGCCAGCTTCTTTGCGTCGAGCGTGTACGCGATCGCGCTGGGTCGCGTGCCCGGGAGGATGCGGGTCGGGCTGTCCAACGGGATGTCGGGGCGGTTGAGGATGCGCTTCAGGTCGCGCTCGCGAGTGCGCACGTCGTTCTCCGCGAGAATGATCGCCTCGACCTGGTCGGCGACGCCCGACTCGGCGCGGACGACGTCCGGCTCGGCGAGCATGCCCGCACGCACCTGACGTCTCGCGCGGTCGAGCTGGAGCTGCGCCAGGTCGTATTGCTTGCGCCGGACTTCGAGAATTGCCCGGCTGGCGAACAGGCTCCAGTAGGCGCGGTCGGCCTCCGCGAGCAC
>JAQGHH010000077.1 GCA_028288945.1 Phycisphaerales bacterium | reverse complement strand
CGCCTTGGCTGTCGACACCGTCGGTCGATGATGTGTCACTGCTAGCTACCCGTTCCTTTTCCAATCCGAAATTCCTTTGGCTTCGTCCTGAGCAGGTCCAAGGCAGATGCTGTCAATGGAGTGACCCGATGCGCAATTTACAAACACCCGCACCCAACCACGGCATCGCCGCTCTTCTCCAGAGGGATGCCGACGACGCGACAGAGGTGACTGACATCGCCCGGGGTTCTTCGGTGATGTCCGGGTTGCTGGGCGCGTATCAGGAGCAGGGGTACGAGCAGGGTTACCGCCGGGCCGTGGCGGACGTGTTGGCGCAGTTGCTGCTTCTGACCGAGCAGTATCTCCGCGAGCAGGGGAGCGATGCGGAAGACCTTCGCGGCCGGCTGTACGGGTTCGAGGCGTATGTCGAGCGTCACCTTCAGGCGCGTGGGGAGAGTGGATTCGTTTCCGGAGGGCTGGGCATATGACGCGATGTTGAATCAGACTTTGAATGGCCATTGGTTTGCTTCGTCCGATTGATTGTGATTTTTCGCTGCAACGCTATTGCTTCAATGCGGCTTCGGTTCACGAAGCAACTACTCTCCCTCTCCCTCGTACCCGGGGAGAGGGGACCCGAGTGGGAAATAGCGATGCAGTGCGTTTTGAAGGAGTCCCGACATGATTTCGCTGCATCGCATGATCCTCGCCACGGCTGCCGCCGTCGCGTCGTTTACTCTCGCCGCCGCCCCGTCGCCCGTGCGCGGGGATGACGTGAAATTGCTCAACGTTTCCTACGACCCCACCCGCGAACTGTACAAGGACATCAACACCGTCTTCGCCCGGCAGTGGAAGGCGCAGTCCGGGCAGAACGTGGTGATCGACCAATCCCACGGCGGATCGGGCAAGCAGTCCCGCGCCGTCCTCGACGGGCTCGAAGCCGACGTCGTGACGCTCGGCCTCGGCCACGACATCGACGCGCTCAAGGAAGGCGGTCTGGTCGCACCCGAGTGGCAGACGCGCCTGCCGCACGGGAGCACGCCTTTCACTTCGACCATCGTGTTCGTCGTCCGCAAGAACAACCCCAAGCAGATTAAGGATTGGCCCGACCTGCTGCACAAAGGCGTGCAGGTGATCGTGCCCAACCCCAAGACGTCCGGCGGGGCGCGCTGGGCGTACCTGGCGGGGTGGGGCCAGGCGGCCCGCCGTAATAACGGGGGCGAAGCCGCCGCCCGCGCGTACATCACCGACCTATTCAAGCACGTCCCGATTCTCGACTCCGGGGCACGCGGGTCCACGACGACGTTCGTGCAGCGCCATCAGGGCGACGTGTTGCTGGCATGGGAGAACGAAGCGCTGCTCACGGTCAACGAGTTCGGCAAGGACAAGTACCAGGTCGTCTACCCGCCGATCAGCGTGCTGGCGGAACCGCCGGTCTCGGTCGTGGATAAAGTCGTGGACAAGCACGGCACGCGGGCGGTCGCCGAGGCGTACCTCAAGTTCCTCTTCACGGACGAGGCCCAGGAGATCGGCGCGAAGAACTATTACCGCCCGCGGTCCGAGGCCGTGGCGCAGAAGCACGCCGACCAATTCCCCAAGATCGAAACCTTCACCGTCAATGACATCGACGCCGGCGGCTGGAGCAAAATCCAACCCAAGCATTTCAGTGACGGCGGCGTGTTCGACCAAATCTATTCCAAGAAGTAACATGCATCCTCAACCGGCAACTGCTTAAGCAATCGCAGCGGTGCGACTGCGTTAGCGGTCGCCAATAAATGTTCTCTCGCGCAAGCCCCGACGCCGCGCCACGCGCCGGGGCTTGCTTGCCCCTATGCGTCCGCTCTTCAAACAACGTCGCGTCGTCCCCGGTTTCGGCTTATCGCTGGGATGTACCGTTCTGTACCTGGGCGTCATCGTCTTGATTCCCCTCTCCGCGCTCTTCTTCAAATCGGCCCGCCTTACCTGGCCGCAGTTCAAAACCGTCGTCAGCTCGGACGCGGTCATGGCCGCCTACACGCTGAGCTTCGAGGCGGCGCTCGTCGCGGCACTGGTGAACCTTCCCCTTGGCCTCCTGGTCGCCTGGGTGCTCGCCCGCTACCGCTTCCCCGGCCGGCGATTTCTCGACGCGATGATCGACCTGCCGTTCGCGCTGCCCACCGCGGTCGCGGGCATCACGCTCACCACCATTTATTCCGATTCCGGGTGGATCGGCCGCTGGCTTGAGACGGTGCATTTTCATGCGCCCTGGCTCATGTGGCGCGGGTTCGACGGCAGCTGGTGGCCGTTCGAGGTGCAGCAGTTCACTTCCGTCTCGTACACGCCCATCGGCATTGCGATCGCGCTGATATTCATCGGGCTTCCGTTCGTCGTGCGGACGGTGCAGCCCGTGCTCCAGGACATGGGGCTGGATATCGAAGAGGCCGCGGCCAGCCTGGGCGCTTCGCGCTGGCAAACCCTCCGCCGGGTGGTGCTTCCGGAATTGCGTCCCGCGCTGCTGAGCGGATTCGCGCTGGCTTTCGCGCGGGCGCTGGGTGAATACGGGTCGGTGGTCTTCATCTCCGGCAACACGCCGTTGCAAACCGAAATCGCCCCGATCAAAATCGTGCAGGAGTTGGAGCAAAACCACTACGCCGAGGCGACGAGCATTGCCATCGTTATCCTGTTGGCCTCCTTCTTCGTCCTACTGACGGTGAACCTGTTGCAGCGGCACTACGCCCGGCGGGGAATGGCATGAGCCTCGTCACGCCCCCCCAACTCGCCGGCCCGTCTTCCAAATCCGCCGCGATGCGGCCCCCACACCCGCGTTCCGCGGCAACCGAGCCGCGATGGTTGAAGATCCTGCTGATCATCTCCATGGTCGGGGTCCTCGGGCTGTTCCTCATTCTTCCGCTGGCCAGCGTTGCGGTTGAAGCGCTGGCGGGGGGCGTCAAGGCGTATGTCGATGCGCTTGCGAACCATGAAACGTGGGAGGCCGTCAAGCTCACGCTCATCGCGGCGGGGATCGCGGTGCCGCTCAACAGCGTGTTCGGCGTAGCCGCGGCATGGTGCCTGACGAAATTCGAGTTCCGTTGGAAGAGCCTTCTGATGACACTCATCGACGTGCCGTTCGCGGTGTCGCCGGTCATATCGGGGCTCGTGTTCGTTCTGGTGTTCGGCGCGCGCGGATGGCTGGGGCCCTGGCTCGCGGAGCACAACATCCGCATTGTCTTCGCGACTCCCGGCATCGTTCTGGCGACGATCTTCGTCACCTTCCCGTTCGTAGCGCGCGAGCTGATCCCGCTGATGGAAGCGCAGGGCAACGAAGAGGAGCAAGCCGCCCGCGTGCTCGGGGCCGGCGGGTGGCAGACGTTCTGGCGCGTCACGCTGCCGAACATCAAATGGGGCCTCCTTTACGGCTTGATCCTCTGTAACGCCCGCGCGATGGGAGAATTCGGCGCGGTCGCGGTCGTCTCGGGAATGTACCCCGGGCAGCGAACCGTGCCGCTGGAGGTCGAAAGCCTCTACACGGGGCACCTGGAGAGCACGGTGCCGGCGTTTGCGGTTGCGTCGCTTCTGGCAATACTGGGCGTGGTGACGCTCATCATCAAATCGATCGTGGAATGGAAGTACCGCCAGGAACTGGCGGCCACCCGCAAGCAGGGCACCGAGGAATAAGCAGCGATGAGCATCGAAGTCCGGAACATCAGCAAATCCTTCGGCGCGTTCCAGGCGCTGGCGGACGTGAGCCTGCGCGTGGAGAGCGGCGAGCTTGTCGCGCTGCTCGGGCCCAGCGGGTCGGGAAAGACGACCCTGCTGCGGATCATCGCCGGCCTCGAAACACCCGATCACGGCAGCGGATCGGTGCTGTTCCATCAGGAAGACGTCACGGCCCACAACGCCGGCCAGCGGCAGGTCGGGTTTGTCTTTCAGCACTACGCCCTCTTCCGCCACATGACGGTGTTCGAAAACGTCGCCTTCGGCCTGCGCGTGCGGCCGAGAAACGTCCGGCCCGACCGCGCGACCATCCGCCAGCGCGTCTCCGACCTCCTGCGGCTCGTGCAGATCGAAGCCCTCGCCGAGCGCTACCCCGCACAGCTTTCCGGCGGCCAGCGCCAGCGCGTGGCGCTGGCGCGGGCGATGGCCGTTGAGCCGCGGGTGTTGCTGCTGGACGAGCCGTTCGGCGCGCTGGATGCGAAGGTCCGCCGGGAACTGCGGCGGTGGCTCCGACGGCTCCACGACGAGACGGGCATCACGACCGTCTTCGTCACCCACGATCAGGAAGAGGCGCTGGAAGTCGCCGACCGGATCGCGGTGATGAACAAAGCCCGCATCGAGCAAATCGGCACCCCCGAGCAAGTCTACGAGCATCCCGTCAGCCCCTTCGTCTACGACTTCCTGGGAAAAGTGAACCTCTTCCGCGGCCGTCTCGAAGACGGCCGCCTGACCGTCGGCGGATCGCAGTTCGGCGCGGGCGCCGCCGGGGGCGAAGAAGGGTCGGCGGCCGTCGCGTTCGTCCGCCCCCACGACGTGGAAGTCGCCCGCCACGCCAACGGTAACTCCATCCCCGCCCGCGTCGACCACATCAGCTTCGTCGGCCCCTTCGTCCACGTCCTGCTCATGCCCAAAAATGGAGAGCCCATCGAAGCCGCCCTCCCCAGAGAACGCTGGCGCGAGCTGAACCTCCAGCCCGCGGACGAGGTCTTCGTGGAAATCCGCTCGGCGCGGGTGTTCGCGGATGATTATTCGATCTAGGCCGCCCTCTGCCCGGGACCCGTTCAACGTCCGCGCACCACGCCCCGACGATGGTATATTTGGAGCATTGCGGTGCGATTGTCATAATATTGCCAATACGGAATTTTCTTGTAAGTCTTTTCCGTGAAGGCCATTGCATCGAAAAGGCCTCAAGGTCCGGATTCCTCCCTGCACCAGCCGCGCACCACTGCAAACGCCGTTGTTCGCGCCTCTCAAGCCTCCTCCCCGGCGCCCGGGATCACTGAAGCCATCGCACCGTCGGTCTCTCGCTCGATCGTGGCCGCGCCGTCTCCGACCCGTGTCGATTCACCCATTACGGCAGTCTTACCAAAATCGGCCCCGTCAATTCTTGTTTTACTATTTCAGTGTCCTGTCGATCGCCCCTGCCTTTATCCCTCTTTTTGCGAATCTCGGCCTGTAACCCTTCGGCGGCATGTCGCGTACACTACTTTGACGCTCAGCTCCGAAATCGCCTTCGGCCAGCGAATTTATGCGTATTCTTGCCCCAATACTGCTGACCATTTGTGGCTTGACGCCACTACTTCGGGCCACCGCCCTCGATCCTCGGCAGCTTCCGGCCGAGGCGTGCTGGTTTATCCATGTGGACGTGGACGCGGCCAACGCCTCCACGGTCGGCAAGAGCGTTCGCGACGCGTGGCTCAGCCGGCCCGAGGGGCATGAGGCCATCGAAAAGGCACATGAGGTCATCGGGATCGATCCCGTCCGCGACGTTCATGGGATCACCGTTTACGGCACGAGCTACGCGCCCGATGCCGGGGTGGTCATCGTTCGCGGGAAGGTCGATCGGGGCAAACTGTTGGCGCTGATCAAGAACATGCCGGGCTACCGGGTCGAGGCGGCGGGGGGGCGGGAGATTTATCTTTGGACAGAGGGCGGACGGCACAATGAGCACGACGCCGACCATCCGGCCAAGACCTCGGCGGGGGCGTTCTTTGGCGACGACATG
Source organism: Phycisphaerales bacterium (assembly GCA_028288945.1). Taxonomy (GTDB): domain Bacteria; phylum Planctomycetota; class Phycisphaerae; order Tepidisphaerales; family Tepidisphaeraceae; genus RYN-428. Next base: position 8,769 of record JAQGHH010000077.1, on the reverse strand, counting down.
GTCGTGATCGGCCCGGGCCCGAAGCCGGTGGCCGCGGCCCTCGATGTGCTGGAAAACAAATCGCCGGGGCTGGCGAAGGATTCGCCCTTGGCGATCCCGGTGGCGGAGGGGAGCGTTATCCAGGCGGCGGCGGCGGGACTGGCCAATGCGAAAAATCTGCCCCTGAATTCGCCGGTCCTGCGACAATGCGACTACGGAACACTCGCGGTCGGCGAGATGAACGGCGAAGTGTTCCTGCACGGAAAGATCGTCACCAAATCGGTGGACGTCGCTTCGCAGATCCGCGCCTTGATCGAAGGGGCCAAGGCGATGGCGGCACTGCAATCGAATGAGAACTTTGATGCCGGCCGGTTGCTCGCGCCGCTGAAGGTGGCCGCGGATGACAAGACCGTGACGCTCGACTGGACTTTCGCGGCGGTGGAGTTCGTGAAATGGGTCGAAGCCGAGGAGGCCAAACGGCCGGCGTCCACACCGGTGCCTACGACCGCACAGGGAGGAAAGGGTCAGTGAGCCGTTCCTTCAACCTTCCCGCCGGTACGGCGTCCGTTGAGGACCCCGGGGGATTCGTGCGCGACGAGGAACTGGCGCGCAAGGCCCGCGAGGGGTGCCGGCAGAGCTTCGATGAATTGGCCCGGCGGTTTCAAGTCCGGCTGCTGCGATTTCTGCAGCGCCGCGTCCGCACCGCCGCGGACGCCGAGGATTTGTTGCAGGAATCATTCGTCCGCGCCTACCAGAACCTCGACCGTTACGACGAGAAACGGCCGTTCAGCACGTGGTTGTTTACGATCGCGCATCGGATCGCGGTGAGTCACCATCGCCGCAGGAAGTCGGCGGCGAATGCCGAGGAAGTCATCGCGGACCGGATGCGCGGGGCGTCGCAGGTCGAGCCCGGCCGGCAGATGGCGGACGCGGAAGTGCGGGAGATTTTCTGGGAAACCGCCGGCCGCGTTCTCACGCCCGAGCAGTTCGACGCGACGTGGCTGTTCTACGTCGAGGAGATGCCCGCCAAACAGATCGCCGACGTGATGGGGCGTTCGTGGGTGTCGGTCAAGACGATTCTCTTCCGCGCCCGCAAACGGCTCGCGCCGAGCTTGCAGTCGCTGGAAGAATCGGAGGAGCCCCAAAGACGGGCGACGCGAGTGACCGGTGCGCGCGTGTCGATGGCCGGGTGAGTTAGCCCCGGAGGGGCTACGGTCTTACGCCCCTCCGGGGCTGAGGACGAAACGGCTTGAAAATATCACGTAGGGTGGGCGTACTCGCCCTCCGGTCGACACGGCAGCGAGCGCGAGATGGTGGGCGAGTACGCCCACCCTACGTGTTGTCAGATGGGCCCAGGAAAGCCAGTAGGTCCGCATTGCAGACCATCCACGTGTCGCAGCGCGGAACGTGGTCCGCGATGCGGACCCTACGAAATGCAGTGTATCTTGCGAGGCGAGTGCAACTCTACGCTCCGCCCCTCACCCTAACCCTCTCCCCCGAGTACGAGGGAGAGGGGACCAGAAGGAGAATGGCAGGATTTCTATGAACGACGCGACCAAACAGCTCGCCCTTCAGGCCCGGCAGGAAGCCGAGCGGGCGACGCCGGCGTTTTCCGAGGCGCTGCACGCGCGGATCATGCGGGCGGTGGACGCCGAGGATTCACGGGCCTCCGAAACGCAAGCGGGGGCGCTTGCCCCGCCCGGCGTGTTCGTGATCGGGCTCCGGCATCCGTGGCGCGTGGCGCTGGCGATGGCCGCGTGCGTCGCGCTGGTTTTCACGCCCCTGGGGTTGCGGCTGCTTCAGCCGCGGCCTCCCGAAGTCGTGATTCCGATCAAACCGGCGCACACCGAGCCGGTGGTCCTGGTCCAGGCCGATCCGTTCGAACTCAACCGTCAGGCCCGGCAGATGAATACCCGTGTTAAGGATGTCGTCGAGACGGCAATGGCCGAGCAGCAATGGGCCGGGCTCGATCAGGACGTACGGCTGGCGACGCGGTATCTGGCCGATCAGGTGCCTTTCCGCGCCGCGTGGGAAAACAGCGGCCGCGACCACTAATTGCGAATGAAGCAGCGTCGTTCCACATTACACCCGCGAATCTAATGGACGCCCGCGCTTGTTGCGATTTCAATCCCCACCCAATAGCGTATTCCTGGCAATTATCCCAAGGCAACGATTTTGAAAGGTTCCGGCGGTCGGAAGGTGTCGGGTAGCATGTGGCCTTGCATGTGAGGCAACGTCTGGAACGTTCTCTCGTGACACCCCCAATGACCATCGGAACAGAAGGAGCTGGTATGCGAGTTTCCCCGATCGTAAAAGTTCGCCGGGTGGCGGCGGCGGCCGCCATCACCGCTTTCGTGCTCTGCGCCAACGTGCGGGCACAGATCTTCGAGCAGGTCCCCGCGGACGCGGCGGCCGTCGTGAAGATCAAGTCGCTCGACACCGTCAACACGAAGGTGGCCAAGATGGCCAAGACCTTCGGCCTCGACGAGATCAGCCCGGAGTTCAAAGACCCGCTCGCCTCCGTGCTTGAAAAGGGTCACATGAGCAAGGGCATTGACAAATCGGGCGATGCCGCCCTCGTTCTCTTCGTGCCCGATAAAAAGGGCGAAGGGGCGAAGGACGAACCCGACGCACTGGCCCTCATTCCGGTGAGTGATTTCAAGGCGTTCGTCAGCAACTTCGAGCCCGCCGACGGCGCCGCAACGGAGGGCATGAGCGCGGTTAAAGATCCCAACAACCCTTCCGCAACAACGTACATCGCCGAGCACGGCAAGTACGCGGCGATGAGCGACAAGAAAGAGCTCCTGGCCCGCAAGGTCGGCCTGAAGCTCAGCGGCGCGGCCCGCAAGGAATCCGACGCCAAGGACGCCATCGTCTACATCAACATCCCGGCCGTGCGCGACAGGGTTCTTCCCGAGATGAAGGCCAACCGCCAGAAGATGCTCGACCAGGTCAAGCAGAGCATGGAAGGCAACCCGCAGCTTAAGCAGTTCGCGCCGGTCGTCGGCGTCGTCGTGAACCAATGGCTGGATTTCGCGCAGAGCTTCATACAGGACTCGCAGGCGGTCGTCTTCAGCCTCAACCTCACGGACGAGGGCCTCGCCGGCGGCGGCTTGGTCGAGTTCAGCGAAGGCTCGGAATTGGGCAAGACCGTCGCCCAGATCAAGCCCGGCAGCACGCCGCTGCTCGCCGGACTCCCGGACCGCAAATACTTCTCCTTCGGCGGCTCGTCGGTGGACCCGAAGGTCACAAGCAAGATCGCTGACCAATTTCTCACCCCGATCTCCAAGGAGCTCAAAGCCAGCGGGGGCGATACCGGTAAGCAGATCGCCGACGTCGTCGACGCGATGAAGACCGCCGTCTCCTCCGCCTCACATTCCGCCAACGGCTATGTCGTGCCGACGGGCCCGCTGGGCCAGGAGAGCATCGTCCAGGCCGTCTCGGTCGTGAACGGGGACGCGAAAAAAATCGCCGACTCGTATAAGACCATGTTCAGCGGAATGTCCAAGCTCATGGCTCTGGCGCCCAAGGAAAATGGCGCCCCCAAATTCGAGGTCACGCCCAACGCAAAAACCGTTGACGGCGTGAAGCTCGATGCCTTCAGCATGAAAATGGAGTTCGACGAAAACGACCCCCGCGCCGCGCAGGTGCAGCAGATGATGGCCATGGTCTACGGCCCGGGCGGCATGGGCGGTGTCATCGGCGTGGTCGACGATAAAACGCTCGTCTTCGCCGAAGGCGCCACCGACAAGCTTATCGCCGAGACCATCGCGTCGGCCCGCGCCGGCAAGGACGTGCTCAGCGACACGCCGGGCGTTAAGGCCGTCTCCGCGCAACTGCCCGGCGGGCGCGTGGCCGAGTACTACGTCGCCCTCGACAACATCGTCACCAGCGCCGTCAAGTACGCCCAGGGCTTCGGCGTGCAGGTCAAGCTCAAGCTGCCGCAGAACCTCCCGCCGCTGGGCATGTCCGCCAGCACCGAAGGGCCCACGGCGCGCATGGACGTCTTCGTCCCCGCGCAGACCGTGCAGAGCCTCGTCGCGGCGGGCATCCAGGCCTACACCCAAATGCAAAACGGCGGCGGGCAGGGCGGGCTGTAATCACCTGCACGCTTTCGGTTGCGTAATCCACTCGCGGGCCGGGCGGTCAATCGGACTGCCCGGCCCGCGGTCTTTTCCTGTCGTGGCACACACTTCCCCGCGATCGGGTCTGTAATGCGTTAGGATTATCCATTCCCGCCAGGCGGCGGGCTCTGGCACAATCCGCGCCGTACCTGGCGTGGAGGAACCTTAACGTGATGCCACATGAGTCCGCTCGCACGATCCCGCGTCTGCATTTTCAGGCTTTTTTGGCTCTGGGCCTGCTGCTGTCAGTAAGCGGCTGCGCCTCCAACAAGACCGCGGCGTTTCAAATCAAGCTCGATTACACGGTCCGTGACCCGCAATTCGCACAAGCGATGGGCAACCTGCTGGGCCCGCCGCTCGTGCCCGGGAACAGGTGCACGACCCTTCGCAATGGCGACCAGATTTTCCCCGCGATGCTCGAGGCGATTCGCTCGGCCAACAAAACCATCACGCTCGAAACCTACATCTACTGGTCGGGGTCCATCGGGCGGGAATTCACCCAGGCCCTCTCCGAGCGGGCGCGGGCGGGCGTCAAGGTGCATGTGATGCTCGACTGGCTCGGCAGCGGCCGCATCAACCAGGAATTCCTCAAGACCATGAAGGAGTCGGGCGTCGAAGTGTGCGAGTACCACCCGTTCCACTGGTGGGACCCGGCCACCTACCGGCAAATCAACAACCGCACCCACCGAAAGCTTCTCATCGTGGACGGGAAGCTGGGCTTCACGGGCGGCGTGGGAATCGCCGATGAATGGGGCGGCAACGCCCAGGACCCCGGCCATTGGCGCGACAACCATTACCGCATCGAAGGCCCCATCGTCGCGCAGCTTCAGGCCGCGTTCCTCGATAACTGGATGAAGAGCACCGGCGAAGTGCTGGCCGGTGAGAGTTATTTTCCGCCGCTCGCCAACGACGGGAAACTCTGGGCCCAGGTTTTCAAAAGCTCGTCGCAGAGCGGCAGCGAAAGCATGGAGCTGATGATGCTCCTCTCCATCGCCGCGGCGGGGGACCACATCCGGCTGGAGTCGGCGTACTTCGTGCCCAATACGCTGACAAGCGAGCAACTCATCGCCGCCCGAAGGCGCGGCGTGAGCGTCGAGATCATCGTGCCGGGGCCGAAGATCGACGAGAAGGTCGTGCGGCAGGCGTCGCACGCGACGTGGGGGGAATTGCTGGAGGCGGGCGTGAAAATTTACGAATACCAGCCGACGATGTTTCACTGCAAGCAGTTGGTGGTGGACGACATCTGGGTGTCGATCGGCTCGTCCAACCTTGACAACCGCTCATTCCGCCTGAACGACGAGGCCAACCTCAACGTGCTCGACCCGAAATTCGCCGCCGAGCAAATCGGCGTCTTTGAAGACGACAAGCGCCACTCCCACGAGTTCACCTACGAAATGTGGAGACACCGGCCTATGGGCGAGAAGATCTCGGAACAGTTCGCCAGAATGCTCTCGTGGCTGCTGTGAGGGGAAGTAAAAAGTGGAGGAAGGAGTGAATCGCGGCCTTCCTCCACTTTTTACTTTCTACTTTTTACTTTTTACTTCCAAACATCTCGGCGATCTTCGCGCCGATGTTGTCACTTCTCATCAGGCTTTCGCCTACCAGGACGGCCTGCACGCCCGCCTCGGCTAGTTTCTTGATGTCGTCTCTCGTGTTGATCCCGCTCTCGCTCACCAGGATTCTACGGTCTTCCACGAGATCGGCCATGCGCAGGGTCGTGCCCAGGTCGGTCTTGAAGGTCCGCAGGTCGCGGTTGTTGATCCCCAGGAGGCTGTAGCTGCGGTGGGGGAAACCGATCACCGTATCGCGCACGCGCATGAAATTGTCCAGATCGTGGACCTCGATCAGACACGTGAGGTTCATTTCGGTGGCCAGGATTTGCAGGTCGATCAACTCGCTGGTCTCCAAGCACTCGGCGATCAGCAGCATCGCGTCGGCGCCCGATGCCCGCGTCTCATAGACCTGGTAGGGGTCGATGATGAAATCCTTGCGCAACACCGGGAGCTTCACCGCGTCGCGCACGGCGTGGATGTAGTCGAGATGGCCCTGGAAATATTTTTCGTCCGTCAGCACGCTCAAGGCATCGGCCCCCGCCGCGGCGTAGTCGGTGGCAATCTTCACCGGATCAAAGTCGGCGCGGATCACCCCGGCGCTGGGCGACGCCTTCTTCACCTCGGCGATCAGGTTCAGGGGCTTTTTGGTCTTTTGGGTGACGGCGTTGAAAAAATTCCGCGGCCGGCCGAGCGTGGAGATCGTCTCCTTCAAGGCTTCCACGGGTACGCGCTCGCGGCGCTCGGCGATTTCTTCTCGCTTGGTCTGGATGATTTTTTCGAGGATCGTGCTCATACCCGTGCCATATCCGCCGGGAGGCGCTTCACTGGGCGCTGCCGGCCACTACAATGCCACACCCCGGAAACCCGGCGGCCCGCCGGTGGCGGGCGGGAGGGTGACTGTAGGCGCGGCCAAATCCATGTCAATCTTAGGCGAAAACGCTCTTTCCATCCTCATCTGGCCCGCCATTATGATCGCGTCGGCAGTCGCGCTCATCGCGGCGGGCGTGCTGCGCCCCCGGGCCGTCAGCGGGCCGGACCGCGTGCCGCCCGGCACGCACGTCTGGCATCTCGTGATGGTTGCGGGTTTCGCGTTCTTCGTCTGGATCTTTACGCAGCAGGCTTTCATCTATGCAAAGCTGGCCCAGGCTGGCGGCACGACGACCGCACCCGCTACGCTCGACCTCTCCCGTCTCTCACCCAACGACTGGGCGTTCCTCGCCACCATCCCCGCCCTCGCGGCGGCGATCGCGCTATGGGCGGGCGACCGCGGCGTGGGCGGGCCGGAGCTCGTCCGCGGATTGGGCCTTAGCCCGCGCGGCCTGCCGCGGGGCATTGCCGGCGGCATACTGGGCGCCGTCGCCATTTTCCCACCGCTCTATTTGTTGATGGTGCTCACCGAATGGGTCTACCAGCGCCTCCACATCTCCCACCCGCCCGAGCACGACCTCCTGCGCGTGATGGGAGAAACCAAATCGCTCACGTCCGAGCTGTTTCTCATCCTCGGCGCAACGGTGGCCGCTCCGCTTTGGGAAGAATACATGTTCCGCGGGCACGTCCAGACGATCATCCGCAAGGTGCTCATCAGGTTGACCACGGCCGATGATCCGCCTTTCGCCCGGCCGGCGGGTGGGTTCCCGGTCGCTGCCGGGGCATCAACAACTCCGATCCCCGATGCGCCCGCCGATGTGGCCAGGCCGCCGCGAGTCTGGCAGACGTGGGGGGCGATTGTGATCGCTTCTGCGATTTTCGCGATGGTTCATCCGATGTGGATGTGGTCGCCGATCTTCTTCCTGGCCCTGGGCCTCGGGTACGCCTACGAGCGCACGGGAAACCTTTGGACGTCCATGACGATTCACTGTCTGTTTAACGGTGCGTCCACGTTCCTTTATTTCAGTGGAGTTCACGGGCGCTGACGGCAGGTTTGATGGGGGACGGGGTGTTCCTTAGAATCCGCGGGTCTATATGCCTTCCATCGACGACCAACTTCGGATGCTCTCCCGCCGTAGCGAGCGGATTCTCAGCGAGTCGGACCTTCGCGCAAAGTTCACGCGCAGCGCATCGGCCGGCAAGCCGCTGCGCATCAAGTTCGGCATGGACCCGACCGCGGCGGACGTCACGCTCGGCCATTGCGTGCCGCTCAAGATCATCCGCCAATTCCAGGAGTGGGGCCACAAGGCCGTCCTTATCATCGGCGACTACACCGCCCGCGTGGGAGACCCCACCGGCCGCAACAAGACCCGCCCGCAACTCACCGGCGAAGAGATTGACGCGCACGCCAAGACCTACGTCGCCCAAGTCGGCAAAGTGCTTCTGACCGGCCCCGACCACCTCGAGATCCGCTACAACGGCGAATGGCTCGCGAAGATGGGCCTGGTCGACATCATCCGCCTGGCCAGCCGGGCCACGGTCGCGCAGATGCTCACCCGCGAAGACTTCGCCAAGCGCTACGCGGATGGGACCGAAATCCGCCTGCACGAAATCATCTACCCGCTGTTGCAAGGGTGGGACAGCGTGATGATCGACGCGGACGTGGAGATGGGCGGCAGCGACCAGCTCTTCAACAACCTCGTCGGCCGCGAGTTCCAAAAGGAAGAGGGCAAGGACGGCCAGGTGGTGATCGTCACCCCGCTGCTCGTCGGCACGGACGGCGTAAAGAAGATGTCCAAGTCGATGGGCAACTACATCGCCGTGACCGACCCCCCCAGCGGCGAAAAGGGAATCTTCGGCAAGGTGATGTCGTTGCCGGACGCGCTGATGGAAAGCTACTACACACTGCTGACGGACTTGCCGCCGGAAGAGTTTAAGCCGCTAATCCAATCCAGCCCCCGCGACGCGAAGGTCCGGCTCGCGAAGCACCTCATCTCTTGGCTCCACACGCCCGCGGATGCGGACGCCGCGGAGAAGGCGTTCGTCGAGCAGTTCAGCAACAAGCAAGCGCCCACAGAGATGCCGGAAATTTCAGTGGGAGGATCTGGACCGCACAAGCTTCCGCCGTTGCTGGTCAAAGCGGGGCTGGCCGCGTCGAATGGGGAAGCCGTGCGAAAGATAAAAGAAGGGGCGGTCGAAGTCGGCGGCGAGCGAGTTACCGATCATGTCAGGGAATGGACCTTCAC
>JAQGHH010000007.1 GCA_028288945.1 Phycisphaerales bacterium | reverse complement strand
ATCGTCCAGTCCGAGCAGTTGCGGATCGACGCGGATGTGCAGCGCCTGGGCGATAGCCCCCTCTGGCTCTTCATCACGGATGACGACGCCCACTGGTCGCGTTACACGATGGACGAAGCGGGCGGCGGACGCTTCGGATTCACGCTCAACGCGGTCGAGCGCGACCTGCGCTACTACGTCACCGGGGGCGACGCGGCCACCCGCCGATTCACCGTCCGCGTGAAACGCCCGCCCGCCGTCGCCCAGTTCCGCGTCCGCTATACCTATCCCGCCTACTCCGCCCGCCAGCCCCTATCGGTCGTCAACACCGACGGCCTCATCGAAGCGCCGACGGGCAGCGAGGCGCTGCTGACGATCGTTTCCACCGAGCCGCTTCAATCGGCGCTGCTGACCGTCGGCGGCGACAAAGTGCTGATGGAGCGGACGTCGCTCGAAAACGTCCGCCAGGCGCGATTGCAAATCCGCAGGGACGCGGCGTACGAGCTCGACCTCATCAGCACCCGCGAAGTACATGGCAACGGCCCCGCGAAAATGCAGATCCGTGCGACGCCCGACCGCCCGCCGCTCGTCCGCCTGCCGCAGGCGGGCCAGAGCCTCCGCCTCAACCCGCGCGACATCCTCCCGCTTTCCTATCAGGCGCTCGACGACTACGGCTTGGACTCGCTGGCCGTCCACGCCCAAATCAACGGTGCGGACGCTCAGGCTCTGTCGCTGCGACTCGCCGGCGACCGCCGCAAGCAGGAAGACACCTTCAACTTCGACCTCGCTTCGCTTTCCCTTTCCATCGGCGACGTGCTGACGCTCAACATCGTCGCACGCGACAGCGCGGGCCAGGAAACCGAAAGCGACTCGCTGCACGTGCTGATCGCCCCCCGGTCGATCGACCTCGGCACGCACGAACGCATCGACGAACTGACTGCCGCTGCCCGGTTCTCTGCGGCGCTGGCGGATGAATTGGAAGCCGCGGGCAAGTCGATCGACGAGGCCGAGGGGAAGGGCGATAAGCGTTCTTCCGCCTACCTGGCCTCGGCGGGGCGGGCCAACCGCCACCTCACCAGCGCCTCCGAAGCCGCCACGCTGCTGCGGCAGTCGCTGCTCCGCACGCTCGCGCACAGCGGCTCGCCCGAGATGTCGGTCGCGCTGGCCGGCTGGGCGGACGCGGCGCAAAGCCACGCTCAGCTCGCCGATGATCTGTTCCGGCAGGGGGGTTCGGCCACGGGAATGGGACCGGCCCCGCGTGAGAAGCTCAGACACTCCGTCGAGCAGGCACGCGAGCTCTTCACCCAGTTGCGCACGGTCGCACAAGGCGAGCGCGCCGCGGCAGTGTTGGCCGACCGGGAAAACCTGGAGGCGTCCAAGGGCAAACCCCCGCCCGCCGACCCGCGCGCCGCGGACCGTCTGACCAAAACCTTGCAGCGGGCGCGCGACGACATCAATGCCGGGGCGACGGACGTGGGCGTCAACGCCGGCGCGCCCGACGCCGACCAGCAACTGCGCAGCCGTAGCGAGGCGGCGGCCGGGGTGGTCCGGTCGCGGCAGCCGATCCACTTCGCCCAGGCCGCGCGCGAATGGTCCACGGAGATGCAGCGCGACCCGAACCAGAAGCTCGGTTTCGACGCCCGCCTGTCGGCGGCGGCGCAGGCGGAGGCGGTGCGCCCCGACGCCGATCTGGTTCGGGCCGCGGACCTCGACCTCGCCGGTCGGGCGGCGGGGGCGGTCGAGGCGTTCGCCGCCAACTCCCCGCACGACAAGCTCGCCGCGACACACCGGCTCGAAGAATTCGCCGGCGCGATGGGCGCGCTTCAGCACGTACACTCGCTCACCCGGCAAGGCGTGCAGGGCAAAAATCCCGACGAGCTGCGCACGGCGCACGCCGCCGCGGTGAAGGCGCGGGAGAACATGAACCGCTGGATCGCCGACCCCGCCGGGCGGCCCAAGTCCAGCGGGCCGGCGCTGGCGACGCGGCAAGGGGAGCTGGAAGCGCTGGCGCTCGGCGCCGGCGCGGACGCCGCCGCCCGCGACTACCAGCGCGCCGCGCAGGCCGACGACGCCCTGACCCGCAAGCTCACCGATGCCGCCCGCAACCCCGCCCGCAAGTCCGGCCGCACGGGCGACACGGACGCCGCGGGCGCGGTGCGGATCGAAGAGCGCGTCGACCGCATCGAGCGCGCGCATCAGCAGGTCGTCCGCACGATGGCCGCGGCCCAGAAGGTCGACACGCTCGGCCAGACGCAGGATAAGCTCACGGAAGAGACCCGCGCCGCGAAGGGCAAGCAGCCGGCCGAATTGGTCGGCCGCCAGCGCACCGTCGCCGAGGCGATCGCGCAGGTCGAGCGGCAGGAAGCCGCGGCGGGGTTCAACGCCGCGAATTCCCCCAGCCGCGACGAGGACGACCCGAACTGGCGCGGACGCGCCACCGCGGCGCTGCTCATCGCACAGGAGCAGTTGGCGGCGATGCCGCAGGAGCTGGCGTCCGCGGAAGCCGCGGCATCGGCGCGACATGAGGCCGCCGACCGCGCCGCCCGCGCCCGCCAGGAAGCCAATGCCGCCCCGGCCGACCGCAAGCCCGTCGCGGGCCGCGCCGCCGACCAGGCCGAGATGGACGCCAAGGCCGCCACCGACCGCCTCGCCAAGGCGATCGAACCCGTCGCCCCGCAAGTCGCGGCGGAGCTCGCGGGCCGGCTCGATCCGTTCGCCCCCGAGGCTTCCGCGGCGCGCGATGTGGTCGCCAAACAGCTCTCCGCAGCCCTGACCGCGCTTGCCGCCGCTGCCATGGGCAACGACCTGGGCGCCGTCTCCCGCGCCACCGCCGAGGCCCGCGCCGCGATGGAGCTGGCGCAAAAGGAACTGGCCCGCGCGCAGGAATCGTTCACCGAGCGCGACCCGCTGATGGCCGCCAAATGGTTCGCCCGCGCCGCCGCGGATTCGCTGGCGCACGGCACGCCGGACGTGCGGACGGCCCTCGCACATCAGTCCAACGCGTCGGTCGCGCTGTCGCGCGCGTGGGACCGTTCGATCCACCACGCCGCGGCGTTGCGCCTGTCGGTGCTCCCCTCCCTTCAGAGCGTCTACGCCCCCGCGCCCTCGCCGGCGGACCGCGACACAGCGAGCCTCTCCCCGCTGGCCCCCGCGTTCGCGGCCGTCCGCGACTGGGGCAAGCTCCGCCCCCGCGAAGGCGACGACCTCTCCGCCCCCCTTCACGAAGCGGACCCGCCGGGGTATGAAGAGCCGCTACGACTCTACTTCGAGGCGATCGGGAAGGCCCAGGAAAAAAAGTGAAGTGAATTTGCGATTTGCGATTTGCGATTTGCGATTAAAGCGGAAGACGCGCGTTGACCGCGCGCTCCGAGCGCGCATTCCCAATTTGTATTTTGCATTTTGCATTTTGCATTTTGCAATCGTTTTCGCCTTCCCGTTCTGCTTCGCGACGAAAGCAGCACGTGCCGACGATCTTCCTCCCACCCTCGACGCCTCAGTCGCCCACGGCCTCGAGTTTCTCGCCGCCCAGCAGAACCTCGACGGCTCCTTCGGCACCGCCCAAAAGCCCGCGATGACCGGCCTCTCCCTGATGTCCTTCCTGGCCGCCGGCCACGCGCCCGACGTCGGCAAATACGGCGGCATCGTCTCCGCGGGGGTCGATTTCCTCGTCTCGCAATCCCAGCCCGACGGCTCCTTCGGCCACAACGAAAAACCTATGTACGGCCAGGGCATCGCCACGCTGGCCCTCGCCGAGGCGTACGGCGTGGAGACCTCCCACCCGCAGCGCAAGCGCATCGCCGCCGCCCTCGCGCGGGCGGTCGGGCTGATCGTCACCGCGCAGGACGTGAAGAAGCAGGACCCCTACCCCGGCGGCTGGCGCTACGAGCCCACCGCGCCCGACAGCGACCTGTCGCTTTCCGGATGGAATGCCCTGGCCCTCCGCGCCTGCAAGGACGCCGGCGTCCCCGTTCCCAAGCCGGCCGTCGAACGGGCGGCGCAATTCGTGCTCAAATGCTATCTCCCCGACGCCAAGGCTTTTTCCTACCAGCCGGGCGGGGCGGCACAGGTCGGGCCGACCGGCGTCGGCATTCTCTGTCTGCACGTGCTCGACGACGGCAATCGCAAAGAGGCGGTCGAAGCCGCCCAGTTCCTCCGCACGCATCCGATCGACGATCAGTCGCAGTTCCCCTATTACGGGATGTACTACGCGACGCAGGCCGCGTACCAGTCGGGCGACGCGGTGTGGGCCGCGGTCTCCAAGGCAACATTCGACAAGCTGCTCAAGTCCCAGACCCAGCAAGACGGCGGCTGGCCCGAAACCCCCGAAGGCGCGGGCGGCGGGCGGGTTTATACAACGTCCCTGGCGCTGCTGACGCTTTCCATCCCTTACCGGCTGCTGCCGATTTATCAGCGGTGATTCCCCGAGGAAACTGCATGCAAGATTCGACCAACACTCCCAACCGCCGCGACGTTCTGAGAAATGCGTCCGCCCTGGCCGCCGCATTCGCGGCCGGCGCACTGCCTTTCACCAGCGCCCGCGCCGACGACGCGCCCAAACCCGCCGATCCGCCAAAGCCGGATGCTCCCAAGCCCGCGGAACCGCCCAAGCCGAAAAAGGTCCTCTTCTTCACGAAGTCGTCGGGGTTTGAGCACCCCGTCATCCGCCGAGCCAAGCCCGACGAGCTGTCCTACGCGGAAAAAACGCTCGTCGAGATGGGAAAGAAAATCGGCTGCGAGATCACCGCCACCAAGGACGGCGGATACTTCACCCCCG
>JAQGHH010000054.1 GCA_028288945.1 Phycisphaerales bacterium | reverse complement strand
GCGTCGAGCGCATCTACGAGGCGTTCGTCGATTTCGAACGCGAGGTGTCGGTCGTGGCCGCCCGGGGGATCGACGGCAGCTTCGCCCATTGGGGCGTGATCGACAACACTCACCGCGACCACATCCTTGACCTGAGCGTAAGCCCCGCCGATGTGCCTGCTAAAATTGCGACGCAAGCAATAGAAATCACCCGCGGCATCCTCGAAAAGCTGGGCGTCGTCGGCGTCCTGTGCGTCGAGTTCTTCGTCACCCGACGCGGCGAACTCCTCGTCAACGAACTCGCCCCCCGCCCGCACAATTCCGGGCATCTGACCATCGATTCCCACGTCACCAGCCAGTTCGAGCAACAACTCCGCGCCGTCTGCGGCCTGCCATTGGGATCAACCGAGCAGCTACGCCCCGCCGCCATGGCGAACCTGCTGGGCGATTTGTGGAAAGGCGGCGAACCCGACTGGGCCGCCGCGTCCGCCCTCCCGGATGTAAAGCTCCATCTCTATGGCAAAGCCGAAGCGCGGCGTGGAAGAAAAATGGGGCATCTCACCGCGCTGGCCCAAACACCTGGGGAAGCGGCACGGCTCGCACTTGCGGCGCGCGACAAATTGACCGCGCGAACCTAGTCAGTCGCGTTGAACTGTTCCCAGCGTCTCCACTACAAATCGAAGGCCCCACACGGTGTCGGCCATCTTCGGGTAATCGAGCGTGTCGGGGGTGTCGCTCACGTCGTGGTAATGGTCATTGCGCAAAAAGGCCGTGTCGGTCGCGGAGAAGGCGGGCACGTGGATTTGCCAGAAGGACCAATCGTCCGACCAGGCGATGCTCGGGTGAATCACCGGCACCCGCGAAACGCGCACGGCGATCGGGGCGTGACGGCTGAACACTTCGCCGCAGGCGTTGGAGAAGTCGCCGGATGACAGGTCGCCGAGGAACGCCAGGTAATCGGGCTCGGACGTCAGGCCGGTGACTCCCACGGCGAAGGGCCGTTTGGCTTGGTCTGAGCGGGCATAGTAGCCGAGCATTTCGAACGAAATCATGCCGGTGATTTTTCGGCCGGCACACTTCTGGGATGCGTTCTCCTTTGCCAGCGCGCGGGCGTAGGCGTAACTTCCCATGGCACACGTCTGGAAAAACGGCGGCTCTTCGTTGACGAACGCCACGAACTTGACCGTCCGCCGCAACGGGCGGTCTTTGAGCAGGCGGGCCACCGCCAGCACGCCGGCGACGCCGCTGGCGTTGTCATCCGCGCCCGGCGTGCCGGGGTTTTGCGGCAGCGGCGGACCGTCGTCGTGCCAATGCGCCATCGCCACCTTGCTGTCGTAATGGGCCCCGATCACCACGATTTCATTTTTGAGATCAGTGCCGGACTTGTCCGCCTCGACGTTCCAAACGGTTTGCCTGCCGCAAAAGTAAGGAGGGCCGGCGGGCACCGCGACGGGCATCCGGCGCGTGACGTAGCCCATCGCATGGAACTGCGCCTCAATCCAGTCGGCGGCCTGCGTGAGTTTTGCCGGGTGATAGCAGTTCCGCTCGCCGATGGTGACGGCGAGGTGAGTGACACTCTGATGCAGTTCCTCCGCAAGGCCGGCGGGCGCGGGAGAATGGCCCTTCATCGGCGCGGGCGGGTAGAGCGTGGTGCATCCGGAGAGAACGACCGTCAACATAGCCGCGGCAGGATTCAGAAAGGCGCGCATGGAGGCAGTGTAGCAATAAACCGCCGTCTACAGCGCCTTGGGTGGGCGCTCGATGAACCCCTCTCACCGGCGTATGCATCGCGCCGCACTTGGCCGGTAACCGTTCCGTGCGCTTATTTGCATAGGTCGTCCCCGCGGGTATACAAGCCTCCACGGCCGCGACACCGGTCTCATTTCTTTCGATACGAAATCCTTGTGCGATGAGGAATCCATGAATTTCTTCCGCATCCAAATTCTGTTCATTCTGTTGCCCCTTTGTCCTGCGATGGCGCAGGATCCGCCCGCCGTTCCTGACGAGCGATTGATCAACCCCGATGTGGCGGTCTATCGCCGCTCTGCCACCGAACTTTGGGTTTATGACGTGCGGCCGGAGGCCGGCGTGGGGGCGCATAACCTAGACGACAACGCCATCCGCATCGTCCGGGCGGCGAACATGCGCCTCGTCCGCCTGACCATGTACTGGAACCTGATCGAGACCACCGCCACGCCCGGCAAGTACGACGCCCGCGCGCTGGCGCAGTGGGATGACCTGTTGAAGAGGTGCGAGAAGGGCGGCATCGTCCCGGTGATCCTCGTTCATGGCAACGCGCCAGGCGTTGATTTCGAGCATCGACAGGAAGGCTATCGCCGATTCGCCCGTTTCATGCACGACATGGCGAAGCGCTATCCGAAGGTGCAGTTTTGGGAATTGTGGAACGAGATGGACCAGGGGTTCACCGATCTGTTCGGCGCGCAAAAGCCGGAAATCCCGCTCCGCGCACGCGGCAAGATGTACGCGGAGATGCTCAAGCTGGCCTACCCCGCCATCAAGCAAGCCAACCCGAAAGCGTGGGTGTTGTGCGGGGGCATGACCAACTGGGACGAATTCCCCCGCGGCATCTACGAGGGAGGCGGGCGCGATTACTTCGACTTCATGAACATTCACACCTACGGCGTCCCGGTCCTTTACGGGTTCGTGGGCCGCGGGCTGTCGCTCTATTCCGTCATGAAGGAATTCCACGACGAAGGGCGGCCGATCTGGAACACCGAATTCGGCATCGACGCCGGGAACGTGGTTAATGCCTGGGGTTTCCCGCACGCGCGCAAGGAGCCGTTGGAGGACGGCCCGGAATTTGACGCAGTCCATCTCACAACATGGCGGGAGTGTTTTGAAGACAACGCCCGCCGGCGGCTGTACGTCAAAGCGCTCGGGTACCAACTCATGGCCGGGAACGAAACGGCCAAAGACAAAATGGAAGGCGAGGCGAAGCTCCCGCCCGGCAGAAAAGCGGACGACTACGGCTTCGGCCTGCTGCGCGCCGACGGCAAGACGCCGCGGCCCGCCTACAACTGGCTCAAAGACTCCAATCCGAACAAGGACGTCATCACAACCCCGCAGCGCACGATGGATGTGGAAGCTTACATTCCCGACGGAGCGCTGCCCGTGGGATACACTATCGACTACGAATGGCGACGTCCGTGGATGATCATCAAGGACGTCAAGATCAACGCACTTGAGCCCACAATCATCAAACTGGGGCCGGCTGCCGAGAAATGAGCTGAGGTTCCATCGCGCAGGGATAGTTTCGGCTTGACAATCCGGCGGGCGGGTGGTGTCATTCCCCCCGGGACCGGACGCGGCTGTCCGTCAATTCTCTGAATTCGAAAACCCAAAAACGGGAGTCACTATGTTTTTGTCTCATCTCAAGCGGTCTGGAATTGCGGCACTGGCGGTTTGCGCGGGCATTATGGCGGGCTGCGCGAGCTCCAAAGAAACCGCCGGTCGCGACGAGCTCACGGCGAATGTGGGCCGCTACGATTCGGCCCCGCAGGGCGTGAACAAGCCGCGCGTGGGCGTACCGCCCTTTAACGTGACGACCAACGGCGGTATCTCCAATAACGGGGACCTGAACGGCCTGGCCGCCGACCAGATGACCACCCTGCTCGACCAGACCGAGCGATTCAAGGTGATCGAGCGCGCCCAGCTCCAGGGCCTGCTCAATGAGCAAAACCTCGAGGGGATTGTGAAATCGGGCGAGCTGGCCAAGCAGGGCCAGGTCCGAGGGGTGGACTACCTGCTTCTGGGTAAGGTGACCAACCTGCGCGTGAAGAAGGAACAGAAGGCCAACGGCTTTGGCCTGGCGAACATCGGCAATGTGATTGGCGGCGCAGACGTAAAGAACAAGGAGATCACGGTCACCACCGAATGCGGCGTGGACATCCGCCTGGTCAATCCCACGACCGGCGAACTTCTGACTTCCAACTTTTCGGAATACAAGCGGACTGATTCGGCCAAATCCATGGGCCTGCAAGTCCTCGGGGCCAACGCGCAGTCCAGCGCCAGCATGGACCTGAGCGAAGACGACAAGGGGAAGATCCTGCGGCTGGCGCTTGATGACGCCGTCCGTAAGAGCCTGCCGAAGATCGATAATTTCCTGCGGAACCAGCCCGCGAGGACGGCTGACACCGCGGCACCGGTAAACGCCCCTGCCGTTCCCGTCAGCAATCCGCCCGCCGCCGCGGCCGTTACGCCGACTCCCGGCAACGGGGCCGTCGGGGCGAAAAGATTTTGCTCCGAATGCGGCACTGCGAATGGCACCGAATCGAAGTTCTGCGCCAAGTGCGGCCACAAGCTCGATTGAGCGCCGCCGTGACGGCGCGGGGCCTGGGCCGCCGCACCGCTTTCCTGGCCTGCCCGCGCGGAGGTAATTCCGCGCGGGCAGAACGTTTCGCTCCGGCGACCCTCTCCCAATGGGGTATTCAATTGCGGGAGGTGCATCATGCGGCTCGGTTACGACCTCCCTTCTCGTCTTTCCCGTTTTCTGTTTATCGTCCTGATGTGCATGGCGTGGACCGGCGCGGTTGGCGGGCCGCCCGTATCGCCAGCGGCCAACACCCCTTCCGCCGGCACCCGACCCGAGGCGGCGGCCCCTCCGCAACCTGACCCCACACCCGAAGCGCTCAATGAGGCGGCCGACCACTTCGACAAGGTGTTTGCCGCGATCGAGTCGTGCCGTCGTGAGATGCCCCGCGATTCATTCGATCCGCAGGCGGTCGTCGCGAGCGTGGGACGCGACACGCCGGCGTTGTTCACGTGGGTGCGCGACCGGACGGATTGGGTGCCCTACCTCGGAATGTTGCGCGGGCCCAAAGGGGTCCTCATGGACCGCGTCGGCAACAGCCTCGACCGCGCCCTGTTGCTGGCGACGCTGGTCGAGGGCACGGGGCAAACAGTTCGCCTGGCGCACGGGACAATGGGTAAAGCGCAGGCGGCGGCACTTCTCACCAAGCTCTTCAGCGTCGCACCTCATGCCCGTCCCGCATCGGCCCTCGAAAAACCCGGGGACGCCGCTTCGGCCCGGCAACTGGTCGCGGCACGATACGCGGCAAATTTCGGGACCGACCCGGACGAGTTTTTGGCGGGCGTCAGCCGCGCGGAACTCGGCGTCCAGCGGGCCTGCGAACAGTCGGTGCAAAGTGCCGCCGAGCAGTGGCCCGTCATCGCCAAAGCAGTGGGCACGCCCCGCGCGCCTGATCCCGCCGAGCGGGACGCCCCCGCGCTCGAATCGCTGGCGGACCATTGGTGGGTGCAGGCGAAGCCGAAGAATGCCGCCTGGATGGATCTTGATCCGACCGTGCCCGACGCGCTTCCGGCAGCCGCGCCGCTCGCGGTGGCCGACCGGTTTGTCGATCCCGACGCGGCGGGCAGGTTCCCCATCGAACAGGAGCTTCGACACCGAATCGTGGTGCGGGTCATCATCGAACGATGGGCGGGCGGAACGCTCAAAACCGAGCCGGTGCTCGAGCATTCCCTGTACCCGTCGGAGACCGGCGGCGATCCGATCGTGCTGCGCCAGGTTCCCGTGAAATTTGCCGACCCCCAGAAGGTCAAGCGCGAGAAGGACCCCGACGGAAGGCTCAGGGTGGCGGGCACGAACGCGACCGAGTGGCTGCCGGTGATCCGCATCGGGTCGCGGCAGGTGACGCAGAACAGTTTCACCGATGCCGGCCAGGTGAGCACGGCGACCCAGGAAGATCCCGCGGCGAAAGTCGGGCAGGGAGTGCGCTCTGGATTCGGAGGGTTCGGCGCTCTGAACGGACAGGATTCCAAGCCCGCCGCTGATTCGGTGCTGACAGCCGAGTGGGTGGAGTACGAGATTATTTCCCCGGGCGCGCCCAAGACGACGACCCGGCGCGAGGTGTTCGACCTGCTGGGTTCGCAAAAGCGGACGCCGGCCCCCGCCCAGCGGCCGGAAGTGCGCGAGCCCGACCGGCTTCGCCGCGGTCTGGCGATCATGACCGAGATCGAGATGATGCCGCTGGCGTGCCGCCCGTCGGACGAGTTCGTGGCACAGGTGACCGCCCAGCGCCTGCTGGCCCGTGGCGCGGATCTGGTCCGGCGCTACCGCGCGGCCGCGATCGCAATGGCGGCGCAAAAGAAGGCCGGCGCGAAGGTCGCGCTTCCGGTCGGCGAACCGGCGGTCGCTGATGCGGTCATGACCGAAGGGCTCTTGTACCTGGCGACGGCCCGTCATGCGTGGTCGCGCCATGCCGACGAGATATTCATCGACCGGCCCAACTTGTTTACCTACCGGACGAGCGTCAATCTCAACCCGGCCGGTGAACTGAGCTTCCGGCTGGGGTTCGACATCGTGGCCAACGACGTCGCCGTGCGCCCCGCCGCCGCGGGCAACCCGTTCCTCGTCCGCCTCGAGCAGGGCGTGCTCGACACCAACATCGAAAGATACCTGATGGACGCGCTCGGGCCGGTGCAGAACACCGCGGCCTTGTTCGAGGGCGCACAGCGCCGCGGCGTGGAGTGGAACGCCGTGCGTGCGGCGGCATCGCCCGCGCTTCGCGACGCCCCCGGTTACGTTCGCACGTCGGTGGAGGAAGACCTGTCGGCGGGATACGCGGTCCTCCTTTCCCCGGCCGGCGGAACGCCGGACCCGGCAGGTTCGGTCGGCTGGTGGCGCGTCAACCCGGTGACGGGGCAGACCCTGGGCCGCATGGATCACGGCGAAGGCCAGGCGATGACGGAGGACGTGGTGATCAAGTACCTCGTGACCCTGGTGCCGAGCCTCAGCGCCACGGCGCTGAGCCAGTATTGCAAGCACTATGGCGGAGGCAGCACCTCCGGAAAATGCAACCCTTGCCTGCACATGGCGCTCGGGCTGTTCGGCGCGGTGATGGGTTTCGCCTACGCGGCGGCCGCCGGGAGCCTGGGCTATCTCCTCAGCGGGGCCACGGGCACCTACGGATTCGCCACGCGCGTCGGCCCCTGCTTCGACAAGCTTTTCCCCGGCGTGCTTCCGGGCTAGATGTGGCCGGGCATAAGTTGCCGCGGCGATTGGAATCTCAGTTATGCGCGGGTGCGCGCTGGTTTCGGGACTCCTGATTGAGGTCGGAAATGTCGCTGTCGAATGATGTAATTTCGCGAACGGCCCGCCTGCTGTTCAGCACGTTAATGGCGTGGACGTGGTGCGGAGGGATTAATCAGGTCACGGCAGCGCCGTCGGCGCCCGCCGCGGCCGCCCCATTGGCCGGTGCTGACCTCGCCCGCCTTGCCGATCAACTTGAGGAGGGCCTCAAGGCGCTGGAAGTTGCGAGCCGCAACGCGCCGCGTGACTCGTTCGACCCGCAGGCGGTCCTGGCAAATGTCGGCCGCGATCGCGATGCGCTCTTTGCGTGGGTTCGCGACCAGACCGCGTACCTCCCGTACGACGGGCTGCTCCGCGGGCCACGCGGCGTGCTCATGGAGCGCGCAGGCAACAGCCTCGACCGCGCATTGCTCCTGGCCGAGTTGCTGCGGTCCGCGGGCCAGCCGGTGCGCCTGGCGCGGGCGGCGCTAACCGATGCACAACGTGCGGACGCCGCAGCGCGGCTCAAGGCGTCGCTCCAGGCGCGTCCACCTCAACCCGCGGCCGCCGCGCCGCAGCCGCCCGTCGCCCCGGGTGATACGAATGTCGATCCTGGGATGAACGAGGCGGTGCTGCTGTCGCAGGGATTGGCCGAGGATTCAGCGGCGCGGATCGAGCGGGACGTTACAGTGTTGAACGGCGCCATCGGCGCGCAGGGAGGACCGGGACATGCCGCGGCCACCGCGCCCGTCGCGGCGGACCATTGGTGGGTTCAAGCCAGGGCCGGCGAGGGCTGGGTTGATCTCGACCCCACCCTCGCCGACGCGAAAGTGGGGCAAGCGCTCGCGCCCTCGCAATCCACCTGTGAAATCGACCCCAAGACCGGCGTCCCCATTCTCAAGGAAGCGCTGTCCCATGAGGTCGAACTGCGGGTCATCGTCGAACAGTGGAAGGACGGAAAGCTGCAGGAAAAGCCGGTCCTCCAGCACGTCCTGCGGCCGGCCGAAATGGCAGGCAGGCAGGCGACTCTTATCCACGTCCCGCCCGGGTGGTCCGACAACGCCGTAACGATGGGGACCGACGATTCCATGAAGAAGCTCGTCGCCGCCGCCGCGGCACAAACAGAATGGCGTCCCATGCTCCTGATCGGGGAGGAGTACGTCGTACAGTCCACCTTCACGACCGAAGGCGAGGTGAGCAAGTCGTCCAGTGATGACCCCTTCGCCAAGCTGGGCTCGACACTCGGAAAGGCGATCGGCGCATTCGATGTTCTGGGCGGGGAGGCGCCTGCCGCCACCAAGGGCGTGCTGACGGCCGAGTGGATCGAGTACGAGATCCGCGTCCCCGGCCGGCCCGCCAAGACGATTCGGCGGCCGGTGTTTGATCTCCTCGGCCCCTCCGCCCGCGGCGGAGCTGCCGTCAACGAGCCGAAGGTCGATCAACAAACCGCCGCAAATCGCGGCTTCTCGCTCATGGGTGAGACGGAACTTCTCGTGCTGGGCTCCCGGCTGAGTATCGGCTTCGTGGAGCATGCGGTGACGGCGACGCTGCTGGAATCGAAGGCCGCGCTGCTGGATGTCTTGCGACACGCCCAGGACGACGGACTACGCGGCACCGCCAAACGGGGCGCGAAGCTCCACCCGCAAACCGGCCCACTGCACGCGCTGGCGCTGGCCCGGCATTTTTGGAACGCGCGTGCGGACGAGGCCTACCTCGACCGGCCCAACGTCCTTACGTACCAGAAAAAGATCCGGCTCGGCCCCGACGGAAAAATCGTGACGCGGGAGGGTTTCGACATCGTCGAAAACGCGGTGGCGGCGCGCCCCGGATCCGCCAACCCGTTCCAGGCCGTGCTCCGCCAGGGCGTGGCGGACACTGTTGCCGAGACGGTCGTCCTCCAGCGGCCGATGACGGAAAACGTGTCCGAGCTGGTCTCCCGCGCCCAGGCGCAGGGCGTCGGCATGTCGGCGGTCGCGCGGGTCGAAGACCTGGGCACACGTGCGGCGGGGTTGTCGGCCGGCGCGCTCGGCCGGGCACGGGAAGACTTATCCTCCGGGTCTCTGCTGGTAATGCCGGAGCGCGCCGGCGACGTCGGCGGACGCCCTGTCGTCGGGTGGTACCGCGTTGATCGCGCCACGGGCCAGACGCTGGGCGTCATCGCCTCGGGCGAGGGCGCGGCAATGATCGAATACATTGCCGTCGTGGTGGGCGTTTCCAACGGCCTGTTGACTACCTACGGCTGCGGCGGTTTCGCCGCGGGAGCGAGTAACACGAAGATCGCCGCCTGCCTCGCCTGCGGATGCGTCGTGGCGGCGCTGACCGCAATGACCGTCATGGTGATGTGGGGTGGCGCGGGCGGCGCGCTCGGCGGATGGGTGAGCGGTAAGGGTGGCACCGCCGCGTCGATCGGCCTCAACAAGCTTTGCAACGTCGTCAGCGGTGCGATGAGTTGACCGCTTAACTTTCTTGCGACGTGCGCGAAACACTGCCCAGGCACAGCGAAAGGTCCTGTCATGATCCCGTTAAAATTAAAAATCGTGTGGGCGTGCATGGCGTGGGCGGGCGTGACGATGATCGCCTCGGCCGCGGCCTCCGCGGCGGGGGAAGTTCACGTCGTGATGTCCGCCGACACCGAAGGGCATGTCCAGCCTTGCAGCCATTGCCCGGACGGCGTCGGCCTGGGCGGGCTGGCCCGGCGGGCTACCGCTCTTGCCAAGCTCCGCGAGGCCGGCCCCCTGCTTCTCGTCGATTCCGGCAACTTCCTCTTTGGCGAGGACAGCGTCGCCAGCGGCGGAAAAATCATGGTCGCCGGGTACGAGGCGCTCGGGTACGACGCGGTCAACGTGTCCTACCGCGATCTGCGGCTGGGGAAGGCCGCGACCCTGTCGCTGCTCAAGGATTCCAAGCTCGGCCCTGTCTCGGCCAACCTGCTCGACGAGGCGACCGGCCAGCCGATGTTCCCGGCGTACCGCGTCAAGGAAGTGGGCGGGAAGAAGGTGGCGATCCTCGGCGTTTGCGAGCCGCCCGCCGGGATGGACTTCCTCCCGCACCTCAAGCAGCAGCTTGCGGGGGTGAAGATTCAACCCACCGGCGAGGCCGTCGCCCAGTGGCTCCCCAAGGCGCGGGCGGAGGCGCAGCAGGTCGTACTTCTGTACTACGGAACAGCGGCCGGACTGGCGCCGATCCGCGAGAAGTTCGGAAAGGATCTAACAGCCATTTTCGTCGGCGGCGTCCGGCCGGAGTACCTGCCGACGACCGCCGGGACTGCCGTCATCGGCGCGGGAGAACACGGGAAACAGTTGGCCCAGACCACCGTCGGTGCTGAAGCCGGAGCCGTGAAATCCGATCAGGTGTCTGTCGAGCCGTCGCTGGCGTCCGACGCCGCCGTCACCAAGGTGCTCGCACCGTTCGTGCAGCCCACCACCCCGCCGGCGACGCTTCCCGCGCCCGTCGCCGCTGCCGCGCCTTCGCTCCCGGCCACGCTTGAGCCCGGGAAAACCTACCCGCTGGGATTGACCGCGAGCAACCGCGGCGTGCGGCTGACCCTCGCCAACGCCGCGGTCCTTGGGACCTACGGCGAGACCGACGCCGGGCCGGGCCGGGCGATGCTGGTCCTCGCCAGCGAGTGGGAAAACATCATCCCGCTCACGCTCATCAAAGAGCGGCAGGTCCCAACCGCTTACAAAATTCCCAACCTTGCCGACCACCTTTACCTCGTGGTTGATGGCTCCAGGGTTGCCCGGCTGCACCAGGGCGGAGCGCCGCTCGCGGGCCACGTGCCGGTCAAAAATTTCACGCTCGAACGCCTCGGTGAGACCGTCCATGGGAATCTGGTGTTCGACCTTCCGCCCGGCCCGCCCCCGCACGCGATGGAGATTCGTTTTTACGATTTCGCCCACGGGCACATGCCGATCTCCCTGACGGCCGACGTCGCGGCCGCCGCGACGGCGGAAAAGCCCGTGTCGCCGCCGTTGAAAAACCAAGTCCTGGAGGCCGGCCTCTACTCCGTCCGCAAGAGCGCCGACCTGGGGGCGGCCAAGGCCCCCGCCGGCCTGACCTTCCTGACCATCGACCTGCGCGCGCGGAGCACGATGTTCACCGAGGGGGACGCCTCGGTGTACGACCCGAAGGCCGCCAAAGGGGCGAAGATGAAGATCGGCACCGTCGCCGATTGGAAGGAGTCGCGGAAGTACGCGCAGTTGGTGGCCGACGGAGAATACGCCTACCCCCCGATCGAAGCCTCCGACCTGCCCGCCGAGCCGCGGTTCCTGCCGGACGTTTTCACCGGCGGCACGCTGGTGTTCCTGGTCCCGGAAAAGTACGCGTCACTTGAACTGCGGTGCGATTTTCCCAACGCCGCCCTTCCCGACGGCCGGCTCATTCGGCCCGAAGGGCTGACGATCCCCCTTGAGGGGAAGCGCCCGGCGCTGCCCGCGCGCAAGGCGATCGCGTCCACGCGTGACCAGATCTTCGAGATGACGGTCGTCGGCCAGTCCGTCGCGACGGAGTTCGCGGGAGCGAAGGCCGCCGACAATCACAAGTTCCTGGTCCTGGACGTGACGGTAAAAAACCTGGGCGGCCAGCACCAGGAATTCTTCCAGCCCCGCGAGCAACTGAAGTACGCCACCGAAGCCGGCCAGCAATTGAAGATGGATGACGCGACCCTGAAGGGCCCGCAACCTCCCGCTGAAGCGGTCTACATCCCCGCCGGGGATCGCAGGACGTTTCAGGTCGCCTACCAGATCCCCGCCGAAGACAGCCGTCCGCGCCTGAGCTACGCGTCCGTGACGGAAGGAATGAGTAAAGTGCTCCCCCTGTCGCCGGTCGAAAAATCCGTGGCGGTCGCGCGGCCGATCCCGACGCCCGGTGCGCCCGATCAGCCTCCCCCCGCGCCGGTCAAGCCGGAGCCGCCGATGAAGACGGTGGCGCGAGCCGATCCGCCTCAACCTGGGGTTTCGATCCCGGGCGACAAACCGATCAAGGCGCTGCGCGTCGCGGCCAAGCAGGACCGCAAGCCGCTGGGGATCGCGGGGGTCGGGCTCACGGCCGATCAGGTCAACACCGCCATCGATACCGGCGCGGCGGCGCTCTGGGAACTGCTCAAGTCTGACGAGCTTAAGAAGGACAACGACCTCAACACGCGCCACGAGGACGTGCTGGTCGCGCTGGCGCTTGTTCATTGCGGCTTCCATAAAAAGTCGCCGGAATTTGATGCCGCGCTCCGTCGCTTTCTCGAAAGCGCCAAGCCCCGCGAGATGGGGACGTATCGTGCCGGGCTGCTGGCGATGTTGATCGAAGGGTACGGCGATTCGCAGTACGTCCCGAAGATGCGGGACGCGGCACGGTATCTACTTGAGGGGGAGGGCCCCGACGGCACGTGGGGATACACGCCCAACGTGCCCCCTGAGATCTTCGAGAAGATCAACACCAAGCACGGCGTGCTGCGGGTGGAAGGGGGGACCCCCATCGGAAAGCCCGCCGAGCCCTGGGTCCGTCTGACCAAACCGCAGGTGCCCGACGGCGACAATTCCGTGACGCAGTACGCGTTGCTCGGATTGAGCACCGCCTCGCGTTCCGGCATGAAGATGCCCGCCGACGTGTGGAAAGCCGCGCTCGCCACCGCCACGGCCCGGCAAGGGACGGACGGGGGCTGGGGTTACAGCACCAACGGAGGCCGCAGCTACGGGAGCATGTCCGCCGCGGGGATTTGCGCGGTGGCGATGGCCCGCTACGAACTGGGCGAGGCCGAGCCGCTGAAGGACGAGACTCTGGAGAGGGGCATCGCCTGGCTGGCGAACAACTTCCATGTCAATCTGCACCCGGGCAATGAGGGGGAGTGGTACTACTACTACATGTATTCGATCGAGCGGGTCGGCCGCATCCTGGACACCGAGTTCATCGGCGAGCATGAATGGTATCCGGTGGGCGCCCGCACGCTGGTCAGCAAGCAGGACGCAGACCACCTTTGGAAGGCGCCCCAGGGGCAGGAGCGCGACCCGCGGCTGGCCAGCAGCTTCGCGCTGCTGTTCCTGACACGCGCCACGCCGTCGCTGATTGCCGGCCCCGAGAAACGCGGCGGGTCGGGCGCGCTGATCGCCACGGCGACGCCCCCCGCCAACCGCCTTTACATGATCCTCGACGCCAGCGGGTCGATGCTCGACAACATGGACGGGCAGTTGAAGTTCGACGCCGCCCGCAACGCGGTGTGGGCGCTCGTGAAGGATCTGCCCGAAAAGTCCGACGTCGCCCTGCGCGTCTACGGCCACCGCAAGCGTGCGACCGACAAGGGCGCGGATCAGGACACCGAATTGCTCATCCCCATGGGCCCGCTCAATAAGGACGCCTTCCACGGAAAGCTCGACGCCCTGCGCTCACGGGGCAAGACGCCGCTGGCGCTGAGCCTCGAGCAGGCGCTGGCCGATATCAGGAACGGCGACCCGAAGCACCCGGTGACGGTCGTTCTTCTGACCGACGGCGGGGAAGACACCGTGCCCCCGCGTAACCCGGTGAAGACGGCCGCCCTGTTAAAGGATCGGAAGGACATTCGCTTCCATATCATCGGCTTCGACATCAATCAGGAGGAATGGAGCCGCCAGTTGCAGGCGATGGGCACCGCTTCGGGCGGCGACTATTGGCCCGCGGTCAAGGCCGCCGACCTGGAGCGAAGCTTAAAGGTCGCGGTTCTGGCGACGCCCGAGTCGTTCGAAGTGCTCGACGCGGCGGGCCACGTCGTGGCGGGCGGCGCGTTCGGGGAAAAGGTCAATCTGCACGAAGGGCAGTACACCTTCCGCACCAACCTTGCGGGCCGCGCTTTTTCGCAGGACGTGTGGGTGAACACGGACGGAACCACGTCAGTGGACTTCAACGGCGAAGAAGCGCTAGCCTCACTGGCGACCGCCCCCGCTTCAGCGCCGCCGGCCCCCGGCCCGGCCGTCACCGAAAACCCTCCATCCCCCCGTCCCGCGACGCCGACCCCGTCCGCCCGCAAGTTCTGCACGCATTGCGGCGGACCCCTCAAACCCGGCCAGAAGTTCTGCCCCAGTTGCGGGATGGCGGTGGAAAAATGAGCGCGATCGGTAGATTGCTATTGTTCGACCGGCGCCGTCAGTTGCCTTTCATGCGGCGCTGCGCCTCAAGGTTGATGCACTCGTAGGTCGCGGTCTGCGTGACGCCGCTGACCGGGAGGACGGGAATGGGGTAGCCCTCGATCCAGACACACGCGTCGCCGAAGGGCACGCCGATGTCCAGCCACGGCTCGTAGCGGGGCGGCACCGCCCACTCGGGGCGCGGGTTCTCACTGGCGACCAGCATCACGCGGGCATGCTTCTTTTGCAGCAGCGCGTCGATGCTCTCGTGCAGCCCGAATGAGCCGAGCCGCAAAACCAGTGCGCCGTCGGGCCGGTCCGTTTCGAAGGACCGCGTCTGGCCATCCACCCCTTCGTGCAGTTCATGACCTACGGCCCACGCGGCGTCCTCGTATTTCCCCACGTAGTTGCCACCCATGTGGCCGTTGAAGGCGACGACCGTCTTGCGCCCGGCGCGGCTCTCGGCGGCGATTTGGTCGGCGACCTTTTCCACCAGCGGCAACTGCGTCCGCTCCAGCCGGCGCAGGCCGTACCGGGCCCGGTCGAGGTATTTTCGCCCGAGTTCTCCGGGCGCGATGGGTGCGATCGTCAGGTCGTCGTGGACCCGCGCCTTCGGCCCGTAGTGCTGCCACCACGGCTTGCCGTCCTCGCACGCCCACGCCCGCAGCATCACCGGCATCTTCCCCCGCCGGGTCATTGCGGAGATGAATTCGGCGGTGAACGTCCAGCCCAGAGCCGCGTTGGTCACGTGGTTGGAGTGGCCGGCGA
>JAQGHH010000047.1 GCA_028288945.1 Phycisphaerales bacterium | reverse complement strand
CCGAAGGAGCCTTTGGTGCGCAGCAGGCCGGGGTGCTTGCTGTTGGCCATGAAGTCGTGCGCGGTGCTAACGTCCGTGTCGGTGACCGTGTTGCCGTTAAGTTCCACCTTGATGGTGTGGCCCTTGATGGTGACGTGTTCGTAGTTCCATTCGCCCAGGGGGCGGAGGTAGCCGGTCTTGGCGGGGACTACGCCGTAGACGGAGCAGCAGTATTGGCGGGGGTCGAGGGTTTTGTATTGCGAGGCCGTGTCGTCGAGGATTTGCAATTCGCACATGCCTTCGTAGGCGGTGTCGCCGTGGCCGGGGTAGCGGATGGCCAAGCCATTATTCCCGGCGGGGGGGAGCTTGAATTCGAGGCGGGCCTCGAAGTCGCCGTATTCCTGCTCGGTGTGGAGCGTGCCGCCCTTGCCGGGCTTGCACATGATCGCGCCTTCATGCACCTGGTACTCGTCCACCGGGCCGGCCCAGCCGGTCAGATCCTTGCCATTGAAGATGCTCTCGAAGCCCGTGGAAGCCAGCTTATCCAGCGTGGCGTTGGCTTCAGTCGTCGGGATCTCGCGGGCGTAAATGTTGCGGAAGCGA
Organism: Phycisphaerales bacterium; assembly: GCA_028288945.1. Classification (GTDB taxonomy): domain Bacteria; phylum Planctomycetota; class Phycisphaerae; order Tepidisphaerales; family Tepidisphaeraceae; genus RYN-428. The sequence continues at coordinate 3,345 of JAQGHH010000047.1, read as the reverse complement.
ATCTCCGAACCGTGGGTCTGCAGTTCGATCGGGCCGGTGGGGAGCACGGGGCGGGCGCGGTCGAAGTAGTTGTCGAGGATCTGGCCGTCCACCGTGAGCTTGCCGTTGAGCCACACCCAGACGCGCGAGCCGATCATCTTGATGCGGAAGGTATTCCACTGGCCGACGGGATTGTCGGCCCGAACCAGCGGCCACTTGCCGGGGTTGTCGGCGTTGTTGTTCCACAGCGCGCCCGAGCCCTTGTTGGCGCCGTTGCCCACTTCGCGGGCGTTGTCCGGGTCCCACACCTGCACCTGCGGGTAGCCGCGGAGGTAGACGCCAGAGTCGCCATTGTGGCTGACCATGAGCCAGTCGACGTAGAACTCGAAATCGCCGTAGTCCTTGGCGGTAGCGAGGAAGACGCCGTGGCCGTCGGAGACGATCTCCCCCTTGGCCGTGTCCACGGTCCAATGCTTGTCGCGGTCGGCGTTCCACTTGGTCTGCTCCGCGGCCAGTTGCTCTTTGGAGAGCTTGGCTTCGTCGTAAGGGCTGTAGTCCCCCTTGCGGCCGCGCCAGCCTTCGAGGGTCTTGCCTTCGAACAGATTGGTGAACCCCTCGGGCGCATGATTGAGCGGCCGATCCTCGGCCAGCGCCCTGCCGCAAAGCACCGCGAGCATCACCGCCGCCGCCGACATCATCCGATGCATAACCGCTCCAGGATTAATTGGCCGATATTGAAGTGGAACCGAAAAGTAATCGTGAACGAATCCGCCGATTGACGCAAGTAGTACCGGCGTGTCGCGGCAAAGTTGAAGGAAACGCCGAATGCTGAACCCTGAACGCTGAATTCAGAACCGCAGAAACGCGCTTCCCCGCATTTGTTCAGCATTCAGCGTTCATCGTTCAGCATTTCCCCCTAGCGCCCGAATGCTTCTCGCTCGAAGGGATTATCCTCATACGCCCGGCGGCCGCGGATCCAGAGGACCAGCGACGCCAGAAGGTAGGCGGGAATGAACAGCGGCCCCCATCGTTCGCACTGGCGGACGTGGACGCGTTCGTGGGTGCGGGTTGCGTCGAGCAGCCAGCGGTCGCGCGCGAGGACGACGTGGCCGAGCGTCATGGCCGATGCGCCGCCGCGAAGCAGTGTGCAGCGGCGGAGGAAGAAGCTCACCGGCCCGCCGTACAGTTCCAGCACACCGTCGACGACTTGTAACCCGCCCCCGAAAATCACGGCAAATGGAAGAAACAGCAACCCGAGAAGGGTGGTGGGAAACGCCCATACATATGCCAACACCCGAGCCATTACAGACCTCAAGAGCCGGTTCGGGCCACGCGAAGTGTCCCCTCCGTCTGGCGACCGAGCCCCGTCCCCGAACAGCATACCGAACCCGGCCGGAACCAGTGAAGAAATCTTTTTATTCGCACACCCCTCGGCCAGCGGCGTCCGAGCATCTTGCGCCATGGCCGAATTGCCCTATACTTCCGCGATTATCACCCCGGCAGAAGGCGGAGCGAGACCCGTGAGCATGATCGAATCCGAAAGTCCACCCAAGCCCCCCGTTCCCGGCGGCTCTCCCCGCGCCCAGCGGGCCGCCGCCTTCGCGCTGCTTCTGGGCACGCTCTTCTGGGGCATCGGCTTCACCTGGGCGAAGCAGGGGGGCGAAGCCGTTCACCGGGTGACCGGCCTGCCGGGCGGATCGGGCTTCGGGCCGATCTTCGTCCTCGCCTGGCGTTTCACCCTCGGCGGGTTGGTCTGGCTGCTGCTCTTCCCCGCCGCCCGAAAGGGGTGGACCTGGCGATCGGTGGCGCGGTCCGTCCTGATCGGCGGACTGCTGGGCTTCGGGATCATTGTTCAACATTTGGGCCTCGATCTCACGACCGAAGCCGTCAGCGCGTTCCTCACGAGCCTGACCATTCTGTTTGTTCCGATCCTGATGACGATGGTCATGCGCAAGCCGCCGCGGCCGATGCTGTGGCTGGGCGTCGTCGTTGCAACCCTCGGCGTCTGGCTGATGACCGGGGCGACGCCCACTGGCTTCGGCAAGGGCGAGCTGCTGGGCCTCGCGTGCTCTGTCGCTTTCTCCGTCTACATTCTCGCGGTCAACGCGATCGTGCCGCATGAGGTGCCGTGGCGAATCACCGGCGGGCAATTCATCGTGACCGGCGCGATGTGCTTCGCGGTGTGCGCCCTGACGCCGCACGGAACGGCCAACCTGCACCCCATGGCGATGGCCCGCATCCTTGCCACGCCCGCGGTCTGGCAGAACGTGGTGCTGCTGGCGATCTTCCCGACGATCGCGGCGTTCGGGCTGCTCACGCATTTCCAGCCGCGACTCGATCCCACGCGTGCCGCTTTGATTTACCTGATCGAGCCGATCGTCGCCGCGGCATACGCCGCGATCGCGGTCCATCATTACCCCGTCCCGATGGCCGGCGCCGGCGCGGCGCTGATCCTAGTCGCCAATGTAATGGTAGAGCTCCTTTCCTCCCGCGCCGCCCGCGCGACGCCGCCCATAGTGTTGGATTGACGGCGGTTGCATACAAAATTTCATAGATTGCAGTTGACCTTCGCGAAATTATCCGATACATATTAGAGAACCACGCCCGACGGCGTGACGTAACAGGAACAGCAATGACTTTCGCACTCGCCCAGTTCGCCCCCACAACCGCCAAGGCTGCCCCTCAAGGGCAAGCCGCCGGTCAGGGTACGAACGGCCGCGCGCCGCAGGCAAATGCCGCCCAGCGCGCCGGTCCCGGGTGAAGTGCTTTTTGAGTGGTGACACCAGAAAGCCCCGAAACCCGGCAAGGTTTCGGGGCTTTTTTGTTTTCTGAAAAAGCGAGTTTCACGGCGAGTACGCCCTCGCCGTGCCGGAAGAAGGTGCGCGCCGAAAATGTGAACGCCGAGCTCAGATCTGAAATCCAAAATCTGAGATCTGAAATCTGAGATCTCCGCCCCGCCCGGTTGGCGAAGTGGCATCGTGCGTCTCTTCCAAAGACGACTCACTGGTTCGATTCCAGTACCGGGCATGTGCGTAGTCGGCAGTAGGCAGCGGGCGGTAGGCAGAGGAGGAATGCACAATGCAAAGAGACGAATGCAGAGTATGGATCATAGCCGGCATCCGGCAGAAACTTCGCGGTGGCACAGAGTGACGGCGTATGGAAACCTCCGTCTTCTTGCCTACTTCATTCTGCCTACTGCCCTCTGCCTACTTCCAAAGAGCGCGATTAGTGAAGTGGTATCACGCGGCCTTGCCAGGACCGCGTCGCAGGTTCGATTCCTGCATCGCGCATCTCGGGGCCATGGTCTAACTGGAAGGACACGACCCTTGCACCGTCGTAATCCCGGTTCAAATCCGGGTGGCTCCA
>JAQGHH010000004.1 GCA_028288945.1 Phycisphaerales bacterium | reverse complement strand
CTCGACCACGCCAGCCCGGACCTTGGCGCCGGAAGCAAAATGGGCTTCGACGCGACGGTGAAGCTGGCAGCCGAAGGGAAGGTAAGGGCGTGGCCGAAGGAATTGGAGATGGATGAGAGGACGAAGGAACTGGTGAACAGGCGTTGGAGGGAGTACGGGCTGTAGCCCGCCATTGAAGCGAACAAGCCCCCTGCGAGAACGCGCCACGCCATTGACCGCCGCGAGATGCGCACCAATGATTGCGCCTCCATGCGGCGAGGCGTGTATGCCGGCAGTTTCGACCCCATCACCTTCGGCCATCTTTGGATGGTCGAGCAGGGAAGCCTCCTCTTTGACGAGCTGATCGTCGCGATTGGAGTCAATCCCGATAAACGCCATCTATTCTCGCTGCCCGAGCGACTGGATGTTTTGCGCGCGGTGACCTCGCAATTCCCCAACGTCCGCGTCGGCACCTTCGAGAACCTGTTTCTCGTCCGTTACGCCCGACAGGTGCAGGCCAACTTCATCCTCCGTGGCGTCCGTAACGAGCAGGACTACGGCTACGAACGTGGCATGCGTTACGTCAACGCCGAGTTTGATGAGCAGATTCAAACTGTCTTGCTCATCCCTCCGCGCAACCTGGTTGAGGTGAGTTCCAGTTTCGTCAAAGGCCTCGTTGGCCCGGACGGCTGGCGCGATGTTCTGCCCAAGTACGTGCCGGAGCCGGTGTTCCAGTTGTTCGAGCAAAAGTTCCCGTCGTCACGTGGGGCCGGCGATGCAAAACAATGAAACTGCTTGCCTTGGTGAACGTGATCGGGAGCGCCTCAGGGCGAGGTGGGCGGATCTATGGCGTCGGCATACGGAGCAGGTACGACTTGTCATACGTGAAGAAAAATTGAAACGCCGGGCCTGGTAAATAGCGGTCCCCGTCGCTCCAAAGGTCATATTCCGGATCGAGCAGGATCGTATCGCCGGGCTGCATTTTCTTGCTTACCCGGAACAGCATGTAATTGAGGGGTAGCCCGGCATGCAAGCCGTAATTAACGGTCGGGACATGCAGCTTGCGTTCAATCAGTTCGCCATCGATCCCGAACAGCGCGTTCGACCCGCCCACGATAATCAGCCGATGCCCCTGTGCGGCCCGGCGGTCCAGCATCACTTCCTTCTGCCGGCACATGAAATTGATCCACGCCGCGTTGGTTGAGCGGTAATAGGTCACCCACACCGCCGCGATAACTCCAAATACCGGAAAGCACAGAACGAGCGTAACGATCCAGGCCAGTCCAAAATTCTTCGCGGAGGTCGTGCGAATTGGGACGAGTCCATACTGTTCGGACGTGGCGGATTTTGCGCTAGCGTTGGGCTGGGACGTGAGGTCAGCGAGCTGATGCGCGTTCTCTCCCATGCGGACGCCGTATCGTACTGAGGATGCGAAACCCGTCAATCGGGGGGCCGAACTGGCCTCGCTGCGCCCCACGTTCATGAGTTTCGAGCGTACAATCCTGATACGGGCAAAGGCAGGGAGACGGCGCGCAATGGGAATGTTCCTCGTTTCCGGGCGTTATGCTTTCTTGAAGCGGCTTGCGGAACATTGATGGGTGACCTTCAGTAAGGACGATTGACCATGCCCACCATGCGGGAACGGTTCATCAGATTTCGTGGCCTTTCGACGCCCGTCCTTGCGCTCGTACTGGGGTTGGCGCCGGCGCTCTGTCGTGCCGAAGGCCCGGCGACCCGCCCGGCCGTCGAGAATCCGCCGGCCAAGGTCGCGGTTCCTCTGCCCACGACGCGGCCGGCGCTCGGAATTCCGCGCACCGTTAAAGACCTTCGCGAAATCGAGCGTCAAGTTCAGGCGGTCGTGAAGAAGGCCCTGCCCGCCACCGTCGGCGTGATCGTCGGCTCGGGGCAAGGCAGTGGCGTCATCGTCAGCAAGGACGGATATGTGCTCACCGCCGGGCATGTGGCCAGCGCGCCGGGGCAGGACGTGCTGATCGTCATGGCCGACGGACGGCGGGTGAAGGCCAAGACGCTCGGCATTAATTACGGCATCGATTCTGGGATGATCAAGATCACTGAGAAAGGTGAATGGCCCTTCGTCCCCACCGGCAAGTCCGCCGACCTCAAGGCCGGGCAATGGGTGATCGCCCTGGGCCACCCCGGTGGATACCAGAAAGGCCGCCCACCGGTACTGCGGCTCGGGCGCGTTCTCACCCTTAACGACAACGTGATCGACAGCGACTGCACGCTCGTCGGCGGAGATTCCGGCGGGCCGCTGCTCGACCTCGAAGGCAATCTTGTCGGCATCCATAGCCGAATCGGCGCATCCACCCTCGCGAACCTCGATGTGCCCGTCGACACCTTCAGCGATACCTGGGATCGCCTGGCCAAGGGAGAGGCTTGGGGTCAGCCCCCCGGCTTCATGACCGTCCGCGGCCCGGTGCTGGGCGTCGGCGGAGAGACGAATGAAAAAGGCTGCCGCCTGACCGAGGTCAACCCCGGCGGCCCCGCCGAAAAGGCCGGCCTGAAAGTGGGCGACGTCATCATTGCATTGAACGGCAAGCCCGTGAAAGGTGTCGAAAACCTGGCTTTCATGCTCCTGGGCCACAAGCCGGGCGATCAGGTCGCCCTTCACGTCCTTCGCGGCGAAGAAACCCTGGACGTGAAAGCCACGCTGGCGAAGCGGCAGCCGGGATAGAAGAACGGTTCAAGAGTTCAAGGTTCAAAGGTTCAATGATTTCAAGGTTGACGAGGGCCTTGGTGATTGTTGGGCCTTATGCCCGTTCAAGTCGTACCCTCTTGAATCTTTGAACTCTTGAACCCCTGAACCTTGAACCCAAAGAGGCGTTCGATGATCACAATGTTGTCCGGTACAGCGTGCCGCACCGCTCTCGCGACACTCATCTTACTTGCGACAGCGCTGCCCGCCTCCGCCCAGCGCATCCGCGGCTCCGACCGCGAGCGCGCCCGTTCCACCGGCGGCGTTAAATCCGCCTTCCGCGACGTCGTCACCGACGCCTCGCACAGCACCGTCAGCTTCAAATCCGACGGCAAGGACGCCGCCCTCGGCACCATCATCAGCGATGACGGCTGGATCGTCTCCAAGGCGAGCGAACTGACCGGCAAGATCACCTGCACCCTGCCCGGCGGCCGCTCGGTCGACGCAAAAATCGTCGGTGTCGCCGAGGAAAATGACCTGGCGCTGCTCAAGGTCGAGGTGAAAAATCTCACGCCGATCGTCTGGGGCGACGCGCGCAAAGCGGAAGTCGGCCAATGGGTCGCCACCGTCGGCACGGGAAACGTGCCCGCCGCCATCGGCGTCGTGAGCGTCGGCCGTCGCAAGATCCCCGGCCGCGCCGGGAAGCTCGGCGTCGCCCTCGCCGACGGCCAGGGCGGCGCGAAGGTGATGCAGATCCTCCCCGACAGCCCCGCCGAAAAGGCCGGCATCCAGGTCGACGACCTGATCACCGCCATCAACGGAACCCCCGTCACCTCGCGCGAGGCGCTGATCACGATCGTCCGCCAATTCCCTCCCGGCCGCGAGGTGACCGTCACCCTCCGCCGGGGCGAAAAGGAG
>JAQGHH010000040.1 GCA_028288945.1 Phycisphaerales bacterium | reverse complement strand
GGTTCAGGCGGTTGGTGGCGGTGTCGAGCTTGGGCGCGGGCGGGAAGTCGAACATGTTCTGCATCTGCGCCATGTGGCTGACCTGCACGCGGTCGAGAATCATCCCACCTTTCTTGAAGGCGTGGATTTGATCGCCGTTGAAGTAGGCGGTGCGCTCTTCGAACTCGGTAAAGTCTTCCACGCTGCGGAGCGAGCGCTTGGAGCCGTGGATCTGCTGATTGAACACGCCGCGGAGGCTGACGGTGTCGACGCGGAATCGTCGCTGCTGCGGGCGATCGTCGGGGTTGAGGTGGAACTGCGCGGTGGTGTGGCCGTTCACGTGGCAATCGAGGCAGGTCACGCCGAGCGACGGCTGGGCTGACTTGCGGTCATCCGTCGGATTGAATTCCTCCTGCGGCAATGGCGTCAAGAGCAAGCGCAGGCCGTCGAGCTGCACCGGCGTGAGCACGTCCTTGAACAACCGGTAGTAGTTGTTGATCGACACGACTTCCCCGCGCGAAACGTCGCCCAACTCGGGCCGATTGGAAAGAAACATCGCCGGGGGGAACTCGGGCAGGAATGCGTCGGGAAGATCGAAATCTACATCGAACCGCTGCAGGCGCGGGAACTGGGCGATTTGCACGGCGGGGAAGACCTGTCCGCCGGTCGCCTGCTTGGGGTGCGGCAGCGGCGGGTATGGAAAGACCCCCTGCTGGTGAATCTCCTCGGGCTTCATCGACGCAAGCTTGTCCCAGTCCGCACCGGCCCGCAGCCGGGCCGTCGGGCCGACGCACAGCGGCTTGCCGCGTGACATCTTCATTTGCGGATCGAGGTGCGGCGTCAGGTCGTACCGCGACTGCAATAGCTTGGCCTGCTGCGCCATGACCTTGGGCTTGTCCGCCACGTCCTGCCCCATCGTCTCCTCAAAGGTCTGCCCCGGATGCTTGGCGTTCAGGGGGTCGCGGTAGAAGTCGAATCCTTTGACTTTCCCTTCGTCCGGTTGTTGCTGAAATGCGGTGGACGAAGGCGCCGCGTTGTCGGCCGAGGGGATGCCGGAGCGGTCGTGCTCGGATTTTTGCTGTTCAGGCCGGTTAACCGGCGCGTCGCGCGGTGTCTGCGCGTCCGCCACGGCGTCCGGTTGCGTCTGCGCCGCCGGCGCAGCGGGGTTGCGAACCTGAGCGCAGGCGATGCCCAACGAAATGGCGATGACCATCGAGAGCGAGATGAGGACAAAGAGCGTCCCCGTGCTCGGTGCTTTCATGCAACGCATAGACGGGCCTCCCTCAACAGAAGTGAACGACTCGATAAGCCCCCCACCACCGACGCCGCCAGCGCCGATCAATATCTAGGATGAGTTACCCCAACCGGGCGTCGCCCGTCCACCCCGAAAATCCATCAGGCCGGTCCACGCTTTCGCCTAAGTCCTTCTCTGTACCCCCCGATACATTAGTTCGCGCGCATACCCCTCGGCGTAGCCCGGCTGGCGCGGCCGACAATTTCCGCGACGTGATCACGGCTTGGCGGCTTCGGCGTTCCAGATCTTGATGTCGTCGAAGTAGCCGTCTTTGCCCGCGCAGCCGAATTCGATCTTGGATTTGGTCGGGTGGGCGATGCCGGAGGACTTGAGGAAGGCGACGGGCTTGCCGTCGAGCGTGGCACGCATGGTGTCGCCGACGGTTTCCAGGACGAGGGTGTACCACTTATCCGCTTCCAACTGCACCGGGAAGATGGCGCTACGTCCCTTGATGAGCTTGTTGCGTTCGTCTTTCCTGGCGGGGTCCTTGCTCATCTCGTAGATGTCGTTACGCATCGAGCCGTCACGCTCGTCACGGAGGGTGATGTCCTTTTGGGTCACGACGACACGGCAGATGTGGCCGTAATGGGAGCCGGTAAACTTGCGGTCGTCGAACTCGGCGGAGAGTGCCGTAGCACCCGCGAAGCGGAATTTGAATTCCACCACACTGTCCTTGGTGGCGACGTCGGTGCCGATCACCGCGGCGTGGCCGACCACGGCCGGCTTGCCATCCGCAGCGGGTGTGTTCACGCGGGTCTGGGTGCCTTTCAATGCGCCGTTCTCCAGGGCATAGGTGGGAACTACGGGTCCCCAGGCCTTACCAAGATCGGCACGTTCAAAATCGTCGGAGAACAGGAGTTCCTTCTTGTTGGCGATCGACTCGGCAGGGATGACGGGCAAATCAGCCGCAAGGGCCATAGTGGTGATGAGGAACAGGGCGGGTAGAAGCGCGCGTACTTTCATTGATGGCTCCGATGGAAAATGATGGTAACTCTATGCTAGAGATCTGAGAGGTGAGCAGCAAGCCGAATGCGATCCATACCAGCCTGCGATGGATGGAAGCGCCCTCGGGGTTCCACATCAATTTCGGTTGTTCTTTCATTTCTAAAAGACTACCGCGGCGCGGCGGATTGAGCGTGTAGGCGCAACCGGGGGATTGCAAGTCTATGCGTCGCTACTCGGATCGCATTCAACATTTCCATGGGCCAAGCGCCATTTGACCACGGCGAAGAAGGAGAGGGTCCAATGAGGGACAACCACCGACTGGAAATCAAATTCCGCACCGCGGGCAAAGCCTTTCCTCCGCGACCCATACGCGTGGAGGTGCCGGGATGGGGCGGCTCCCCCGACCAGAAGCGCCAGAATAGGTCTACGCCTCAGCCCTGGCACTGCGCGCCTTTCGTCGAGGGTGGGACTTATGGTTTGGAATTGCTCTACCAATACGAGACGGAGTGCCACGTCATCAATAACGGGCGCGATCTTCAGATCGAATGGGACTACCGTAAGGAGCCCGGGGGCGTGTTGGGGCAGGACGAATTCAGCATCGCTGCTACGAGACCCGCCCATTCTTACGTGTTTGCGACGTCCGTGGACATGCAGGCCCCGCCGGGCCACGTCCTGCGAACGGAGCCGCATACGCGGTTCTTCACGGACATCACCGGGACGGTCCCGGTGGCAATCGTCGGACACGTCCAGACGGAATGGTGGGCGAAGAAGCTCTTTGTCAGTTTTAAGGCGCCCGATGCGGGGCAGCGGCACATTTTCCGTAAGGGCGAGCCCTATGTGCAAATCCTCTTTGTGCCGCAGCGAATGGCTTTCCCGACCATCAAGATGAATCCCGACGAAGAGGCTGCGCGGAGCGAGTTGGAAGAGGGGATTTTAGCCGCCAAGTCTCATATCGCCAAGAACGTTTGGTACGATCCCGCCGGCAACGAATTTAACGACCATTACAAGGTGCTTTCGCGCGCTTTCGCGCAAGACGGCCACGGCGGGGTAATGGAGCTGGTCCGATCAGCGGCCGAACATGAAAAAAAGGCGGTGCCCCGGGGCATGACCCTTGCAGAGTACTTCGCGCTGGCGGACAAATACCAAAAGGACGGCAAGTACATTGAGGCAAAGGCGACGCTCGCGCACGCACGAAGCTTGAATCCCAACAATGCCGAAACGTCCAGCCGAATGGGTACCCTCGCCCAAATAGTCGGGTTGCCGGAGGTTGCGCTTCAGCTCATGGGCCATGCGGCAAGGCTGGATGCCCGCTCACCGACGAACCAGCGGAACTTGGGAAATATATTGAAAGAAATGGGCAGATTGCCCCAAGCCGAAGCCGCCTTTCGGGCGTCACTGGCGCTTGCTCCAAACGATCCCGAAGCGCTGGCGCAGTTGGGGCTGACGCTTGCGTTGCAAGGTCGCGGCGAAGAAGCCCGCGCCTGCCACGAGGCGGCACTGGCAATCGACCGCCATCACGCCCCCGCTTTGCGGGGGCTCGCGGAGCTGCCCGCCCGAACGCCGCAATAGTCCGCTCGTCTCCCGCCCCAACGTCTAGCTCATGAAAAAACTTCCGGTCCGCACTGGACGAAGATGCAACTGCTCCTCCGGCGGATTGGGTCTCCTTGCGCAACTATCATTGTAATGGGAACCTCGAAGTGAATCCCACTTTGGGGCGGTCCCAATTCGTCGATCGATTGGCACAAGTATATCAGGTAGTAAAAGTGGTAGATGATGGCGAATGATCCGCAGGGGGAACCTGTCCCGGGGGATCGCCCGATTGGGCACGGGCACGTGCGCGGTCTCAATACCGACGCGCCCGGCGGCGATATTGCGCCCCGCAGATTGCCGACGACGACGCCGGCGGGAGAGTCGCCCGCGACGGCGGGGATGGAATCTGCCACGATCGACCCTGCCCTCCGGGCGCGTGACGAAGCGGCGCGGGGCGACATGTTGTACCTCGATTCGCAGTTCGGGGCGGCCCTGGATCGCTTCCGCCAGGCCGTCCGCTTCCAGCCCGCTAACGCACATTATCGTTGCCGCCTGGCCACCGCCGCGTGGATGGCGGGCGAGACGCAGGAAGTCGCGCCCAATTTCTCCGAGGCGATTCGGCTGGACCCCCGTCTGGCCATGGCGCACGAATCAATGGCAAAGTGGTCGGTGAAGGAGGGGAACATCCCCGCGGCCCTGGAGTACAGCGCCACCGCGCTGGCCCTGTCGCCGGGCGACCCCGGGGCGATTCTAGCCCGCGCCTACGTTCTGCTCGCCGACGGGCAGACGCACGCGGCCTGGCAGTTGGTGGAACCGCTGGTCGCGTCGGGATACGCAACGGAGCAGTTGGCGGCGACATATGCGCGGCTCGCCTCCAAAGTCGGCCATGAAACGCAGGCGCTGGCCATGGTCGAGCGGTTGCTCCGGCAGCGCGGCCGCTCACCATTCTCCACGCCTTATCTCCACTTCGACGCCGCCGCCCTGCTCGACGGCATGGGCCGCTATGACGAGGCGTTCGCTCATGCCCGGCAAGCCAACACGCTCGCCCGCAGGCCGTTCAATGCCGCGTCCAATTCCGAATTGTTTTCCGATTACATCCGCTATTTCACGCCCGAACGGCTCCGATCGCTGCCCCGTTCCACCCATGGTAATAGCCGGCCGGTCCTCATCGTCGGGATGCCGCGATCGGGTACGTCGCTCGTCGAGCAGATCCTCGCCACCCATCCCGAAGTATTTGGCGCAGGGGAGCTCGCCTCCCTCGGTCTTGTCGCGGCCGCTGTCTCGGCCGCCGGGCACTCCCAAGGCGTCATGATGCCCCAGTCTTTCGACCTGCTGTCCCTCAGCGGGGCGAATACTTTCGCCGCCGAGTACCTTGCGACGATCACTTCCTTGAACTCCACCGCCAGGTTTGTTACCGACAAGATGCCGTCGAATTTCATGCGCCTGGGCCTCGCTGAGGTCTTGCTGCCTGATTGCCGTGTGATCCATTGCGTGCGCGACCCGCGCGACACCTGTCTCTCCTGCTACTTCAACTATTTCGCGGGGGGGAATGAATTCAGCTTCGATTTGGCCGACCTGGCCGCGTACTACCGCGATTACCAGCGGATGATGGACCACTGGAAACAGGTCCTGACTTTGCCGATGCTCGAGGTGCGGTATGAAGAGGTGGTCGCGGACAAGGAAGGCCAGACCCGCCGGATGATGGAGTTCCTCAACTTGCCTTGGGACGAACGCTGCCTGAACTTCCATGACAACAAGCGTCACGTGGCCACCGCCAGCCGCGAACAGGTCCGCAAGCCGATTTACTCGTCTTCCATCGGCCGATGGAAGCACTATGAAAAGCACATCCCGGAATTACTCGAACTCGTGCCTGATGGCAAATAGCGAGCCACGGGACCCATTCACACACGCTTGGTCGACCGTGTTATCGCGTCGCGGCGAGGCTCGCCACCACCGCGGTTAGTTCCGTCGCAGCGACGGGCTTTGCGACATGCGTCTGATACGCTTCCGGAAAATGTCACGCGCGCAAGTTCGGCGCTCGCTAGGTAGCGCCCTGGCGCGATCATCTGGAAACGCTGATCGCCAAGGAAAGGGACGCCACGCAACGGGACCGCCTGCGCGCGGTCCGGCTACCTGAGCAACCGCGTATTCAAGGACTACGACGAGCTGTTCGAGTCCATTAAGCGGGGCTGGAACAGCTTGGACGCCCAGCGGCTCAAGACGCTCACCCGCATGGAGTGGATCGAGCGCGCGGCTTAATTCGGATTCGTATTAGTTGCACCTTTATGCTAGGCGCGGTGGGCGACGTCCATTACGAATCCCGGCTCCGCGCCTAAGCCAACCCGTCGGCATGGGCGCGACGGAAGTCGAAGGGGCACGAATGCTATCTGAGCACCCGAAACAAGAGGGAGGTCACAATGCCGGCACACCCTCC
>JAQGHH010000038.1 GCA_028288945.1 Phycisphaerales bacterium | reverse complement strand
GGTTGCTGGTCTGCAGCGCGGTCTGCTGCAAATGCCATCGCTGGATGGCCACGCCCGCCTGGTCGGCCAATAGCCGCAGCAACGCGGCGTCGGTCTCGCCGAACGCGCCGCCGGGCGATTTGTTCAGCGCCTGAATAACACCCAGCGGGCGGTTCCCCCAGTCGGCCATCGGGGCGGCGAGCAGATCGCGCGTGCGGAACCCGCTGATGCCATCCGGCCGCGGATCAAACCGCGGGTCGGCGTAGGCGTTGGGGCAATGAATGACCTCGTTGGTGCTGAACGCGTGGCCCGCGATCCCGCGCGACGCCGGGATACGGATCTCGCCGGACTGCAGCGCGATCTTCGTCCAGAGTTCCCCCCGCGCATCGTCGTGTAGGAAAATGCTCGCCCGTTCGCACCCGAGCATCGCACATGTGGATTCTGCGATCCGCTTAAGGAGCGCGTCGAGATCGGTGGTGACTGCCAGCATCCGCGCCACCTCGAGCACAAGCCGCATCTGCTCGCGCGTCACCGCGGGAGGAAGGGAAGCGGGCAGGCTGGCGCCGGGAGGCTGGGGATCCATGGGCGGGGATCATACCGCGGGGCTTCGATGTGTCGAAGAAGCGGGTGCATGTTTGTGATGTGCCGTCTGGATGTCGAACGGAGGAATTGAACGCAGAGGCGCCGAGGCGCAGAGGTGGGAGAAGAGAGAAAAGACTGGGCGGGGGAACGAAAGGCGAGCCGCTCATTGTGGCACGGCGTGGCGCCTGACCATCTTCTACTGATCCCACATTCTGCCGAATGCTCTCCCTCTTCTCCGTCTTATCTCTGCGCCTCTGCGTTCAATTCATGCTTCGATCGGAGCGGACGATCGGCGTGGCCAAACAAGCCCGCTCAACGCGGGAATGTCGCAGGCGCGGTGTCCTGGTACCCTTCGCCGTTCAGCGATTCCAGGAACGCAACCAGATCCTCCACGTCCTCCGGCGTGAGGTTCAGCGGCTTCATTTTCGGGTCGAGGTGGGGGTTCTTGTCGCCGCCGCGGTTGTAGAGGTCGATGACTTCGCGGAGGGTTTTGGCGGAGCCGTCGTGGAGATAGGGGGGGTGTTTGGCGATGTCGCGGAGGGTGGGGGTTTTAAAGCTGCCGCGGTCGGCTTCGTTTTTGGTGATAGCGTAGCGGCCGTCATCCTTGAACTTGCCGGTGAGGGGGTCGAAGCCGACGCCGAGGTTGTGGAAGGCGCTGTCGGTGAAGTTGGGGCCGAGGTGGCATTGGTTGCAGGCGGCTTTGCCGAAGAAGAACAGTTCGTGCCCCTTTTTCGCTTTGGCTGACAAAGCGGATTCGTCGCGACTCATTTGCCAGCGGTCCCAGGGGGAGTTGCCGCTCACTCGCGTGCGCTCGTAGTCGGCGATGGCGCGGGCGGCGCGGTCGGCGGTGATCTCGGGGCTGCCGAAAGATTCGTTGAAATACCGGGCGTAGGGCTCGATGCCGCCAAGCGTCCGCACCATCCCGGCGTGGGTGTTGCCCATTTCGATGGGATTGTCGATCGGGCCAAGGGCCTGCTGTTCGAGAGACGAGGCCCGGCCGTCCCAGAAGAAGTTGGGGTAGATCTGCCACGCCGCGTTCACGAAGCTCGGCGCTTTGCGAAACCCCTGCTGACCGTGGATGCCGGTGGAATGAGGCGTGAGTTCGGAGAAGGCATTCTCCGGCCGGTGGCAGGAGGCGCAGGAGAGCGAGCTGTCGGCGGACAACCGCTTGTCATAGAAGAGCCACCGGCCCAGCCGCACGCGCTGGGGCGTGGGTGGATCGGGCAGTTCGTCGAAGCGATGGCCCACGCCGATGGGCGGCGTCGGGAGCGGCTGGACGGGATTGTCCTGCTCCCACTGCGCGCAGTCGCCGCTTTGCGTAACAGAGCCCTTTGCCGCGATCGCGCGGGCCGTCTTCCAGACGCCCGCGCCGACGGCCGCACACAGAGCGAAAGCGATCAACCAGTAACGAGGCTTCACCGGCGCGGGTCTCCTGAAATCCAAATGAATAGCCACGAGACTGTAGGAGCGGCCGGGATGATTTCAATGACTGGCGTGCACGGATCCTTGCGAATTTTGTCCGTAAATAAAGGCGGCCCGTTCACGCAATGCGTGTACGGGCCGCCCGAAGTCTTGACGCCTACGCGAACTGCAGCCAGGAGAGATTCGCGACGCCCGGCAGCGCGCCTTTGAAAACCAGGTAGACGGTCTGCACGCCCTTGAGCCCGGTGACGGCCGCGGACTGGCTGGTGTACTTGTTCCACGCGCCGGTGACGGCGACGTTGATCGTGCCCAGCAGTGAGCCGGTGGGGCTGCCGAGGTGGACTTCCAACTTGCCGTTGGCGTGGATGGCCGCGAGGGCGGCCGTCAGTTTGCTGACGCCGGTGCCGAAGTCGAGCTTGTAGGAGACCCAGCTATTGTTGTACGCGTACCCGACACCGCCGGAGCCGTCGGCGGCGACGTTGGAGTGCCCGGTATAGTTGACGGCATCGATCTTCGTTTTGGCACTGGGCGTTGTCGGGACCGGCGTGGGGATCGGAGTCGGAGTAGGCGTGGGAGTGGGCGGCGGGGTGATCACGACTGGCGTGCCACTCGCGCCCGACGCGAAATCGCCCGCGCCCGCCGAGCCGGACGAGCTCGATGAATAGTAGTTGTTGGTGACCCTCGCACCGCCCGTGAAGACGGCGCGGTTGAGAAGGAGGTTATTGTAAATGCTGGTGCCGTTCCAGTTGCCGAGCTGGTTGGTGTTGATGCTGAGCAGGGTGGCGCCCAGCGTGTTGTTGTAGATGTTGTTGTAGTTGCAGACGAAGTTCATCTTCAGGCCATAGTCCACGTTCCACGTGATATTGTGGTGGACGTTCCAGCCGCTGGAATTGTTGTCGAGGAAGAGGGCGGTCTGGCCGAAGCCGCCGCTGTGCATGTTGTAGATCTGGTTGTAGGCGATGACCGAGCCCTGGCCATTGATGCCCTGGGTGTAGATGCCGCCGGCCTCGGTGGTCACAAGTCCCACGTCGTGGATGGTGTTGTAGGTGATGGTGGTGTGCGGGACCTCGGAGACGATTCCGTGGCGGCCGGAATTGTAGACGGTGTTGTGATCGACCGTGACGCCCGCCGTCAGCACCCGGATTGCGCCGACGTTGTAACCGACGTAGTTGGTGTCGTGCACCACGTTGTTCTTGATGAGGCTTCCGGTCCCGCTGACCACAATGCCGTCGCCCGAGCTGAACGCGATGGTGCTGTTCTCAACGACGCTGTGTGCGCCCTTGACGATGATGCCGAAGTACGGCGGCAGCCACCAGGCGGTGGGGGCGATCGTCTGCTCGCTGACGTATTGGGCGGTGATGCCGTTGATGACGGTATCGGTGGAAGCGGCGTTGGTGATGATGGTCGCGGCGAAGAGATTCACGCCGTGGATCGTGACGTCGTGAATATTGTTCAGGTTGAACGCGTAGAGCCGGCGCTTGGCTTCGACGTCGTGGCCGGCGGGGTTGTCGCTGCCGGGCGTCATGACGTAGAGCTTGCCGCTCGGGTCGCGGTACCACTCGCCGGGCGCGTCGAGCGATTGGAATTTTCCGAAGAGATAGAACGGATTGCCGGCCTTGGGGACGGCGTAGCCGCTGTGCCAGACGTAGCTGATCGTGATGCTTCCCGGCGCGGAAGAGATGACCGTGCCGGTCTGGTCGTCCCAGCCCTGGCCGGGGGCCATGTGGATGATCGCGCCTTTCCAATAATTTGCGGGCTGATTGAGGCTGGAATTGTAGATCGTGTTGCCCCTGACCGACTGCATCGTGGCGTTGGTGGGATGCGAGGGGTCGCCGACGGTGGTGTTGGGCCAGCGCGCTTGGGTGAGGGCCCGGCCGTCAACGAAAATCTGGTTGTTGCCGGCACCCATGTCCCCGGGCATCGAGGCCTGGTAGATGTTGCCGGAATATTTGGCCCAGCCGCCGACGGGGTCAGCGCCGCTGACCGTTACATGTTCGCCGTTGTAGGCTTCGAAGGTGATGGGGGCGGAGGGATTGCCCGAGTGGGCGGGGGTGACGGCTTCGTGATATACGCCGGCCCGGATTTCAACATGATCGCCCGGCTGGGCGAGGTTCGCGGCGCGCTGGATTGTCTTGAACGGGGAGGAGAGGGAGCCGGAATTGGTGTCGGAGCCCGAGGGGGCGACGAACCAGTTGGCTGAGAGCAGCTCACGCGATTCCAGTGTTTCGACAGCGGCGCGAAGCGCGGCACCGCGGGTGGGCGTCGGCTTCTTGCCGGACGTGGCGTTCTCAAACAGACGAAGACCCTGTCCACACGGGAAACGCAAGAGCATGCGCTCTCCTCCAGTAAGGGGCAGCCGCGAACGGCCAACGACCGGGATGTACGAACGCGAGACGGGCGGCTTTATCAGAGCGGAACGCCGATTGGTGGGCCGCCCGAAGGGGGCGCGGCCCGGTCGACCTGCTCATTATGCGGGGCTTATGAGGCGACAGAATCCTGCGGACGCAGGCGTACCACCTCGTCTTCAAGCCCAGCTTGCAGTGCCTGTGTTGTGGCCAGGGACGGGGTGACGGGGGGCCGGAACGTATCCCTGCCCGCACGACCCGAAATGCACCGGCGACAGTCTTCCAAAAGCCCCTTCACGGCGTCACGTACGCCCGGGCTTTTATGAACCCGCAAACATCTGCATAGCCGCAGCTCACCATGGGTGAGTGGGCGGGACTATAAAGGACATCAACGTTGGCGCGAACCCAATTTCAACGACAAAAACAATTTTTTTTCAATTCCCCCCAGACTAACAGCGAGGCGAATGGTCGTTGATTATTGCGATATTGCACGGCACTCGCGGCCGAAGGCGTGTCGCGCCGCGAAACCTTCTATGCAACATCAAATGCTTATGAAGTAGATGCAATAAAAGAGCATGCAACGAAATCAGACGCCGGCCGGCTGTCGTTCGCTCCGGCCCGCCGCGCGATAAGAAAGAACCCCGCCGGGTGGGCGGGGTGTGGTGTGATCGTGCCGATGCGGGAGGACGCGCGTCGTTCCCCCGCGGCATTCTTTATTTCGACCCGCCGGCGTCCGCTTTCACGCCGTACTTTGCCGGGTCGGCGTCGACGGCTTTGGCGTACTTCCCGGGGTCGTTCTTGAAGGGTTTGGAGCAGTCGGCGCAGCAGAGGTGGTACACCTTCCCGTCATAGGTCTGCGTGAGCTTTGAGGTTTCCACGGGGTCGTTGCTGA
>JAQGHH010000031.1 GCA_028288945.1 Phycisphaerales bacterium | reverse complement strand
GCCCAGAAGGGGGAGAGCAAACCGATGTTCAGGAACATGATGAGAACCGGGACGATGGCCCAGACGCGGTCGCCGGCGGCGACGCGGCCGATGGCGAGGGCGGTCAGGGCGATGCCGACGACCGACCACACCCGTGCGAGCCATGCGAGCGGGGTCGGGAGAATCAATCGCGCTTTGGCGACGGCTTCCGCGAAGCCGGCCAGCGAATCATCGAGACGTCGGACGCCCTCGAGTGCGGCGAGCAATCGCATTCGCTCCGCGTGATGCACGCCGAGCCAGCGGACTGCGGCCTGCCGGGCGAGGATGCGATCCGGTTCCAAGCGGGGGTTTTCAAGGTCGTCGCGGAGGTGTGCCGCGCCCACGTGAGTTGAAGCGCGATTGAGCAGGCCGAAGAGGCCGACGGGGGAGGCGTAGAGGTCGAGGTCATCGCGCTCCTGCTCGGTTAGCGGCCAGGTCTTGCCGGCGGGTAGCAGCGGCGGGGGAGTGCCGCCTTCGAGGGTGATGTCCATCGGGCGAGCGCCGCGCCGGACGACGGTTACCTGCCCGCCGGCCCGCTCGGCGGATTCTTTTGCGACAGTGAGCTGCGAGCGGAGAAATTCCCGGCGCAGCCAAACCCGCCGATGCATCGCGATGGTGGCGGCGAACAGCGCGATCGCCGCGACGACCGCCACGCCCGCCAGTGTTGGAATTGCCTTGAACGGATACCAGATGACCGCGGCGAGCGCGAAAGCGAGCAGCCGGGCCCAGGACCATGCGGCCTCGGCGCGTGCGCCGTCGTGCAGCTCGGCGTCGATCCCGGCCCGCCGGTCAGCGAGCCAACGGCTGTAGTCGTTTTGCGTCCTTGCCGCTTCGTCTGGTGGCATGCATTCTCCGTGGGGCGCTAGGGTACAGGGCGGATCAGGAAATCGCGACGCTCATGGGCGAAGCTTGTCGTCTCGCACCAGCGGAAGGCAAAAAGACGAGTAGGATTATGAGTATGAGTAAGATTAGGACGCGCGCCCAATGGCCCTCCGAGCGCGATCCTACTCGTACTCGTAATCCTACTCCTACTCGTCTGTGTCCGGATTCGTCGTCGTTCGATGCCTTCCCCTTGGGCGAAGACAAGCTTCGCCCCCACGGGGGGCATTTGGGTGTTGGGACGGCGCTGCGGTACGATCCGGCTCAGGAGCGCAACGAAGTATGGCCACCCCTGAAATGTCCGACACCGTCACGGAAGGCGTCCGCGTTGGCGCGACCGCGTATTACCTGCCTGAGGAATCCGATCCGGATAAGCCGCGGCATGTTTTCGGCTACACGGTCGTCGTCGCCAATGTCGGGAAAAAGCCCGCGCAGTTGTTGAGCCGGCACTGGGTGATCATCGACGCGCAGGGCCGGCGGGAAGACGTGCACGGCCCGGGCGTGGTCGGCGAGACCCCGCGGCTGGAGCCGGGGCAGGCGTTCAAGTACCAGAGTTTCTGCCCGATCTGCACGACGTGGGGAACGATGGAAGGGGAATACCAGATGCGCCGCGATGACGGGGAAATATTCGAGGCGAAGATCGGGCGGTTTTATCTGCGGGTGCCGGAGGGGGGAATGCCGAGGACTGAAGGACTGAGGACTGAGGACTGAGGATCTGAAGTTCGATGCGCCCCATGAAGTGTAGGCCGGTTTAGTTCGGTTCTGCCTACTGCCCCGTGCCTATCGCCTACTTCCTCCCCTCTCAGTCCTCAGTACTCAGTCCCACCCCTCACGTTCCTGTGTCCATCTTCAACACGCCTCGCTGCCGTTTCACGGCGATGATGCGTTGCTTGAGCTGGTCGAACAGGTGTCTTGAGTTGGGGAGGCTGTGCATGACGAGGGTCGGGCTCGTTTGGTCGTGGGACATGACGGTGATTGTGCCGATGGCCAGGAGGCGGTCCAGGACGGACTGATTGAACTGGATGTCTTCGACGTGCCAGAGTTCGAGGGTGTCGATGTCTTTGCCGAGCAGGCCGCGTTCGTAGTCGATGCGGTAGTTGGTGATGCGGAAACGGACGGTCATGGCCCGCAAAGGCGGGATGCAGACGATGATCAGCCCGATCACGACAAGACCCGCGAAGAGCCCGACCGGCACGTGTGCTTTGAATACAAAGGTAATGACCCAGGGTGCCGCGATGAGCGCGAGACCGAGCAGTTCCCACAAGATGCCCTTGCTCACCGCGCCGCGGAGCAACGGGGAGCCTTCGTAGTAGACTTCTTCGGAATCGTCGGCGGGGCGGTGGGGCTTGTTCGCCGACAGGGGGGATTGGGGCTCATCGGATTGCGGTACGTTTGGTTCGGTCATGATTGCTGGACTCCGCAGGCTGTCGCACTTGACCGTTGTGGTGCAGGCTTTCAGCCTGCCTGGTGGAATTGCAGGCTGGAAGCCTGCACCACTATCCGCTCATTCGTCCTTGCCCGGCTCGGCGAGCTTAAGCAGATGATCCCACATCGCCTCGGGAACGGGCACGACGCTCAAGCGGCCGATGCGCAGAAAATCCCAGCCGGCGAAGGCCTTGTCGGCTTTGATGTCGGAAATGGAGACGGGGCGGGCGAGCTTCTTTTTGGGCTTCAAATCCACGACGGCCAGACGGTCGTCGCCTTCCTTGGGGTCGGCGTACGGCTTGGACGTAATTTCGGCGATGCCGATGGCCTGGCGTTCATCTCCCGTGTGGTAGACGAGGGCGAGGTCGCCCTTTTGCATGGTTCGGATGTGCTTCAGGGCGAGCGCGTTGGCGACGCCGTCCCAGGTGGTTTTCTTGTCGCGGACGAGATCATCCCAGGAGTAGCAGTCGGGTTCGGTTTTGAGAAGCCAATTGGCCAAGGGGTGGTCTCCGGTGGGGTGAATGAGTTTGAGGATAGACGATTGACGATGGAAATCAGCGACGACAAAACAGGCTTGGCATCGCCGTTTGCCGTCTATCCTCCATCCTCAATCCTCTATCCTCAAATTTGTCACGCTTCCATCCTCAAATTCCGCCAATCACGCCCGCCGCTCAAATCGCAACCGGCCTTTGAGCGCCCGCGGCCGGCGCGGACGGATTGTCCACCAGCTGGCGCTGGATCGTCTGCGTGACCTTGCGGAGCAGGTCCACGAAATCGACCTGGGCGAGGTTGAGGTTCTTGATCTTCAGCTGCGAGACGATGCGATTCTGCAAAGCCTCGAGCTGCTGTTGCTGGGCGTCCGTGACGGGGAGGCCGGCTTGCTGCTGGCGGGTGAGGTTCTCGATCTGGCGGTCCAGGTCGGCCAGCATCCGCGTGGCTTCCGGGTCTTTGTCGACGGCTTCGCGCGCCTGCTTGTAGCGGGCGACTGCCGGGTGCTGGGCGACGAGTTGGCCAAGCTTGGTGGCCTCATCCATGATCTGTGTTGTGTCAACGGGCATGCGGTTCCTTGTTAGAGCCGCTACTATACCCCCGCCGACCTACCCGGCAAGATAGGATTTCCGTGACCGACCGTTACCACCGCCAAATCCTGCTCCCGCAAATCGGCCAGGCCGGGCAAGCCCGGCTATCCGCCGCGCGCGTGCTGCTCGTCGGGTGTGGGGCGCTGGGGACCGTGATCGCAGAACAGCTCGTTCGCGCGGGCGTGGGGACGTTGCGGATTGTCGATCGCGATGTCGTTGAACTCACAAATCTCCAGCGACAAGTGCTGTTTGATGAGAGCGATGCGAAGGAAGAAACGCCCAAGGCGGTAGCCGCGGCTCGACGGTTGGGGGGCATTAATTCGTCGGTGAAGATTGAGCCGCTGGTCGTGGACCTGCACGCGGGGAATGCGGAGGAGCTTGCGGGATTGGAGGCGGGGGGTGTGCGGGTGGATTTAATTCTGGATGGGACGGACAGCGCGGAGACGCGGTACTTGCTGAATGACGTGTCGGTGAAGCATGGGGTGCCCTGGGTGTACGGGGCTTGCGTGGGGATGGAGGGGCGGATGATGGCGATCCGTCCGCCGGGGATGGCTTGCCTGCGATGCATTTTTCCGGAGCCTCCCGGGCCGGGGGAACTGGCGACCTGCGACACGGCGGGAGTATTTTCGCCCGTGGCGGCGGTCGTCGCTTCGCTGCAAGTGGCGGCGGCTATCAAATTGTTGACCGGCGCTGACCATGCGGCGGGGCACGATCTTTTATCGCTCGATCTATGGAACAACCGCATCCGGACAACTTCGACGATTGATGCAAAGCGCGCGGATTGTGTCGCCTGCGGGCAAAGGCGATTTCAATTTCTGGAACAGCGCGGGGGGAGCGCATCGACCAGCCTGTGCGGGCGGAATGCGATTCAGGTACGCCCGGCGGGGCGGGTGGTGATGGACCTGGACGTGGTGGCTTCCAAACTCGGCTCGGCGGGCGTGGTTGAGCGTACGCCGCACTTGGTTCGGTGCCATATTAATGGGTCGGAAGATCTCAGGCTGACGGTGTTCAGCGATGGCCGGCTGATCGTGCAAGGAACTTCAGATTCCGACCGGGCGCGGTCGATCTACGCACGATATATCGGTACATAATCTCAAATGCCAGGATTACTTATGTGACCCCATGGGCTTCCGCCGCTTGCAGTTTCGCGAAGCCCGAGCGCTAGCCTACAATGCCCTTGAGTGGCTGGTGTTA
>JAQGHH010000027.1 GCA_028288945.1 Phycisphaerales bacterium | reverse complement strand
CATTCCTCGGCGTTTTCTATCTTGGCGACCTTGGAGTCTTGGCGTTCGGTTTCGTTTTCGGAAGCCACGACGGCGCAGTGGGTCTATCAGCGCCGCATTCGGGGCAGCGGTCCGGGGAGGCGCGGAGGTCGTAGCCGCAGGAGGGGCAGAAGCCAGGGCGGCGGCGATTCTTTCGTCGGACAAGGGGCATCAGCCAAACGGCGGGAGCCCCGGCGGTTAGCAGGGCTATGAACCAGCTTGGGATCGTGAGATGCCATTCGCTCGCGCCTGATCTTCGCGACGTAAAGCGATTGAAGTCGAACCCGATCCATTGCCGCAGGGTGGTCCGGTAGAACGTAACAGTCGAGGCGTCCTGGGTGTGGAGGAAACGGCCGTCACGTGTCCAGTTCGGGAGGTTTCGGGATGAGTTGTGGGCGACGCCAATGACGAGGCGGCCATTAACCGATTCGATCGAGATCAAGCGCAACCGGCCCGCCGCGTCGGGGGTGGTCTGGCTGAGAGTGTCCCAGCGCCAATAACTCCGTATCCACAGCAGCATTGTGGCAATGCAGATGAGGAACGAAATCGCGGCAATGGCGGTGAACAGTCGGCGGGACATTCGACGCATTTTACCTGAGGGGATAACAACGATGTAGGTTCGGCTCCGCCGAACGTTCCTCCGCGAATACGGGAATGTTCGGCGGAGCCGAACCTACAAGGTCATGCGCCAAGCCCACCAAGCAGCCAAGAACGCCAAGAAGAAAATCCAATTAAATTTCCCCTTGGCGTTCTTGGCTGCTTGGTGGCCTTGGCGCGTTCCGCTCTTCTTCGCGTCTGTCTTCGCGCTCTTCGCGGCTTCGCGGTTTTCCGCATCGCGGTTACTTCCCAATGGGGTGGAAGAGGTCGCTGCGCTCGGGCTTTCTTCGACCGGAGTACCGGCCGAACGTCACGGGGTACCGCGACCATGGGCAGGATGCCCATGCCACTACATGCGCGGAATGCGCATGTCACAACATGCGCGGGATTCGCATGCCACTGCATGCGCGCGATGCGCATGCCTCGGCAGAACGGCGCGGGTACTTCGCGGGTGGCGTCTTTTCCGGCGATTGGCTATCCCTATTCCACATGACTCCCCTCATGTTCACGCTCATGGTCTTCGCCATCTCGGTGGCCGCGGGGGTGTTGGGGTCGCTCGTGGGGCTCGGCGGGGGCATCATCGTGGTGCCGGCGCTGACGTTGTGGCTGCATGTGGACATTCGATACGCAGTCGGGGCGTCGATTGTGTCCGTGATCGCTACTTCCAGCGGGGCGGCGGCGGCGTATGTGCGGGAGCAGCTTACTAACCTAAGGGTGGCGATGGTGCTGGAGATCGCCACGACCGCCGGGGCGTTGAGTGGGGCGCTGGTGGCGGGAGTTGTGGCGGGGCGGTGGTTATTCATCCTCTTCGGCCTGATCCTGGGATATTCGGCGCTGGCGATGTTGCGTAAGCCCCATGAGATGGGGGCGGATGATGCGCTTTCGCGCATGGCGGACCGGTTGCGATTGCACGGGGCGTATTACGACCGGGCCGAGGGGAAGGAGATCGCTTACCGCGTCCGGCATGTGCCGCTGGGGTTTGCGCTGATGTACGCGGCAGGGGTGGTGAGTGGGCTGCTGGGGATCGGGTCGGGGTCGCTGAAGGTGTCGGCGATGGACCTGGCCATGCGGCTGCCGATCAAGGTTTCCACCGCGACAAGCAACTTCATGATAGGTGTGACTGCCGCGGCCAGCGCGGGGGTTTATTTCTCGCGCGGGGACATCGACCCGTTCATCGCGGCGCCGGTGGCGGTCGGGGTGCTGGCGGGGGCGCTGGCAGGCTCGCGGCTGCTCGGGAGGCTTCAGAGTCGATCCATCCGAATCGCGTTTATCCTGGTGCTGACATGGATCTCGGCACAAATGCTGTGGAAAGGGGCACGGTGGCGATGAGTGAGGCCGATTTCAGTGCCCGGCGATCTGCGAAGGACTTGCGAAAAGTGCGGCAGGTGGAGCTGCTGATCAGCACGCTGCTGCGCGTGGGCGTGGGCGCGAGCTTGACGATCATCCTTGCCGGGATGGCGCTGACGTTCGTCCATCATCCGGATTACTTGCGGTCGAAGGAGGCGCTGGAGCGGGTCACGGGGCCGCGGTCGGCGTTTCCGCACACAATGCGGCAAGTGATCATCGGCCTGCGGCAAGGGGAGGGGCGGGCGGTTGTGACCGTGGGATTGCTGCTGCTGATCGCGACGCCGGTGGCGCGCGTGGCGGTTTCGATCCTGGCGTTTGTGTATGAGAGGGATGGGGTGTTCGTGGTCATCACTTCCATTGTGTTGGCGTTATTGCTGTTGTCGTTTTGGTTGGGCGCGGGAGAGTAGGCGGATAGTAGGAAGTGCAGAGTGCTGAGTCGGGAGCGGGGAGTCGGAGGGAGGAAAGTGAGAATTGGCGGGGGCGATGAACGGTTGAGCATTCCCTGCGGATGGAGACGGGGCGTTGCACATAAATCGGGCGGGCGGGCGATCGTTAGCAATTGATGATGGCGGGGAGGTTTTGGAGAAAGTGGCATTTGCCGGCTGTTTTCGGGGCATTGGCGGGGCAATCTGGTTTTGAATTCGGTCTGGCACTCCCTTCGCTTTAGAGGAAATTCGTAGCCGTCAGCGTGATGGTTACGGGTGGCTGGCAAGCCACTCACTAAATTATGGAGCGCGGTTGGTTCCCACGGACAGTACCGCCTGCAGGCGGTCTGCGGGCGGTACACTGTCCGGGTAAGAAGGCCGTTCCTGATTCTGATCACAACGATGTACTAAAAAGCACACAGCGAAATCGGTGGGCAGTATTTTAACGGACAATGCCCCCGCCCTGCCGGTTTCCCACACAATCCTCGTTTCCTCCTCCGCCAAGGCCGCACGGACTCTAACCCTCCACCGTGCGGCCTTTTTTTATTGTGGCACAGCCGCCCCCGGCTGTGATCCATCGACGGCGGATAAGCAGCAGGGCACAGCCGGGGGCGGCTGTGCCACACGTCTTACATCCCTTTAGCTCAAGCTAGCGTCCTGATTATTCGTCAGCGCAGCTTAACATCCGGCAGGCTCGCCGGTAGGTTCTCTGGGAGTTCATGCGCATGAACCGCCCGATAGCGCAAAGCAACCTTTGAGACATTAAGATGCTGCCCATGAGGAATTACCCGCATTCCATCCGCCGTGCTTTTTACGCCATTCTCCTTTGCCTCTATCTCGCGATCCCCGCGTCCGCGCGGGCCGCGCAGACGTCGATCGTCTATGAAGGGAAGGACGGCCCCGGCAAGGGCAAGCACGTCGTCTTCCTCAGCGGCGACGAGGAATACCGCAGCGAGGAGGGCCTGCCCATGCTGGCGAAGATCCTCAGCCAGCGGCACGGGTTCAAGTGCACGGTGCTTTTCGCCCTCGACCCGGACGGGACGATCAATCCGGACAACACCAAGTCCCTTCCCGGCGCGGAGGCGCTGGACTCGGCGGACGCGGTCGTCATGCTGCTGCGCTTCCGCGCGTGGCCGGACGATCAGATGAAGCATTTCGTGGACGCCTACGAACGGGGCGTGCCGATTATCGGACTGCGCACCGCGACGCATTCGTTCAACACCTCCGGCACCTACCAGAGCTACAACGAGTTCGGCAAGAAGGTGCTCGGTGAGCGGTGGGTCAACCACTGGGGCAACCACAAGTCCGAAGCCACGCTGGGCATCATCGAATCGGCGGCGAAGGAAGACGCGGTCATGCACGGCGTGACGGACGTCTTCGGCACCACCGACGTGTACTAAGCCTACCCCCCGGCGGACGCGAAGATCCTCTTCCGCGGGCAGGTGATCAAGGGGATGACCCATGACGCCCCGCCCGCCGACTACAAGAAGAAGCGCTCCACCGACCACGCCGAGCAGGGCGTGAACGACCCGATGATGCCCGTCGCCTGGACCCGCATCAACAAGAACGACGC
>JAQGHH010000013.1 GCA_028288945.1 Phycisphaerales bacterium | reverse complement strand
TTGCCGACGGGCGCCCAGGTTTTGCCGCCGTCGTCGGAGCGCTGGATCTGCTGCCCGAACCAGCTACTGGACTGCGACGCGTAGATGCGATTGGGGTCGGCGGGCGAGCCCTTGAGGTGGTAGATCTCCCAGCCGCCAAAGTGGGGGCCGCTGACCTCCCATTTCTGGCGCTTGCCGTCCGATTCGAGAACGAACGCGCCCTTGCGCGTGCCAACCAATACGCGTACCCGGCTCATTGTCTGCTCCTTTTCCCGATAAAAACCGTCAGTTTCTCAGGGACAATCCGCGTGGATTCGCCCCGATGGCAATTCCGCGCGGGCCGCGCGAACGTCCCGAGCAAATGCGTCGGCATCTTCCCCTACTGAGGGGAGGAATCGCAAGAACGCATTCAACCCGCCGACCGTCAGCGGCGGCCGCGGTTCGGCGGGGGTTGAACGCGCGATCACCTTGTCATCTCTTTCCAGATCCACAATATTCTTTCTAATTTTCCAGCTAACTAGCCTTCTCGCAATTCACCATCCAGGGCGTGCCGAACTTGTCAACCAGCATACCAAAACGAACGGCCCAAAACGTCTCCTGGATCGGCATGTTGACTGTGCCGCCTTCGGCCAATGCGTGAAACACGCGCTCGGCCTCGGCGGGGTCTTTGATGCCCAGAGTCACGAAAATGCCGCCGGGCTTTTCGTAGCGGCCGGGGGGCGCGTCCGAGCCCATCAACACCTGGTCGCCCACGGTCAGGCGGGCGTGGATGATCTTGTTCTGCCAATCAGGGGGGGCCTTTTCCGCCATCGGCGTCTGGGCGTGCGTCATCATCGCGATGATCTTGCCGCGGAGGGCCTTCTCGTAGAACTTGAATGCCGCTTCGCACTGGCCGTTGAAATTGAGATACGGATTGATCTGCATGTCGTTCTCCTTCTGGTTGCGGATTATCACAAACTCGCGACGGACTTTCACCATGATTCCGGCAGGCGAACGCCGCTACTGCCCGGTCATTTGTAATGCCCAGCGAATGAGTTCGATTGTCTTCATCGC
Organism: Phycisphaerales bacterium; assembly: GCA_028288945.1. GTDB lineage: Bacteria > Planctomycetota > Phycisphaerae > Tepidisphaerales > Tepidisphaeraceae > RYN-428. The sequence continues at coordinate 12,758 of JAQGHH010000013.1, read as the reverse complement.
TTGTTCTTCTTATCGGCGCATGTTTTTCAGGTTCAGCGTTTGTTTTTCAGGCGCTCGGCGATCTGGCGGATGCGGTTTACGCCGTGCTCCCATCCCGTGCTGACGCCTTCCTGATGCTCTTTGGGGATGAGCCCCATCGCCGTGTGGGTGAGCTTGAGGCGCGTGATTTCGCCTTCGGCGGTCAGGCGGTATTGCACATGCGAGACGGTCGGGTAGGACATGAACATCGGCCCGCAAAGCTCGAGCAGCGTCGGCGGCTTAATGACCTGCACGTGGCCCCAGAAGTGGCCGGCGTCGTTCCCCAGGTCGCGGAACCAGCGCCCGCCGGGCCACGGCTCGATCTTCATCGGGAACGGCTTGCCGTCGGGCAATTCGCTGCCGGGGCCGAGTTCCTGCAGCACCGCTTCGAAGGCGATGTCGATCGGGGCGGCGATCTCGACGTTCTTCACGATGTTGATCGTCTGGACCGGTTGTTCTGACGCGTTTGACGGCATGGTCATTTCTCCTTGTCTGGTTTGTGCTGCCGCGCGGACCGCTCCCTGACGATGCGCTCGGCGCGTTCCTTGATGCGGTTGAGCTGGTGGCCCCAGAAGCGCTCGTAGTGTTTGACCCAGTCGTGCACGGGTTTAAGCTCCTCAGGGTTGAGCCGATAGAGGCGCCGCTGCCCGTCCTTGCTCATCGACACGATGCCGACGGCGCGAAGCACGGCGAGGTGTTTGGACACCGCCGACTGCGAAAGGCCGAGCGTCTCGACCAGTTCGCCCACGGGATGCTCGCGCCCGCGCGCGAGCAGGTCGATGATATCGCGCCGCCGGGGTTCGGCAATCGCATTGAAAACGTCGGCGGTCGTGGCGGCGCGAGGCATTGCCGTCATTATATTCCCATATGGGGATAAATCAAGGGCCTGTGAGGGTTGTTACAGCGTCGGAATCTCAAATAGATTTCGGAGTTTTGGGGAGAGAACGGAAGAGATCCGGGACGATAGCTGCCTACCATTTCGTCAGCAAAAGCTTGCATCGCACCGTGACGTTCTTCGCGGTTGCGACTCCGACCTGCACCAATCTCGAACAAGGGAGGATCTCATGCCCACCTTCACCACCCAGGACGGCACGCAGATTTATTACAAGGACTGGGGCAACGGACGGCCCGTCGTCTTCAGCCACGGCTGGCCGCTGAGCGCGGACGCGTGGGAAGACCAGATGATGTTTCTGGGCTCCCGCGGCTACCGCTGCATCGCCCACGACCGCCGGGGTCACGGCCGCTCGAGTCAGCCGTGGAACGGCAACGACATGGACACCTACGCCGACGACATGGCGCAACTCGTCGAGAAGCTGGACTTGAAGGACGCGATCCACGTCGGCCATTCCACCGGCGGCGGCGAGGTCGCCCGCTACATCGGCCGCTACGGCACCAAGCGCGTGGCGAAGGCCGTGCTGATCAGCGCCGTGCCGCCGGTGATGCTGAAGTCCGCCGCCAACCCCGGCGGCACGCCGATCGAAGCTTTCGATGAAATCCGCGGCGCCGTGTCGGCCGACCGCGCTCAGTTTTTTAAGGACCTGTCGATTCCGTTCTACGGCGCCAACCGCCCGGGCGCGAAAGTCTCCCAGGGTCTGCGCGATTTCTTCTGGCTCCAGGGAATGCTCGCCGGGCTCGTAGGCGTATATGACTGCGTCAAGGCTTTCTCCGAAACCGACTTCACCGAAGACCTCAAGCGCATCGACGTCCCGACTCTGATCCTCCACGGAGACGACGACCAGATCGTCCCCATCGCCGACGCGGCGATGCTGTCGTCCAAGTTGATCAAGAACGCGCAGCTGAAAGTCTACAAGGGCGCGCCACATGGAATGCCCTCGACACTTAAGGACCAGATCAACGCGGATCTGCTGGCGTTCTTCAAGTAGCCGGCATGCGTTCTTTATTTTGTGGCAGATAGCGCATGAACCAGTCGCGGGCCAAGCGTGCCACTTCCGCCAGCGCGCCGGGCTCTTCGAACAGGTGGGTTGCGCCGGGGACGATGTATAGCGCCTTTTCGCAGCGCAGCTGGGCCAGCGCTGCCTGGTTCATCTTAATCACCGCGGTGTCGTTGCCTCCGACGATTAGGAGGGTAGGCGCCCGGACGTGGGGCAGGGCGTCTCCGGCGAGGTCCGGACGGCCGCCGCGTGATACGACTGCGGCCACCGCGTCCGGGCGTTGGGCGGCTGCGACCAGCGCCGCGCCGCCGCCGGTGCTGGCGCCGAAGTAGCCGACGGGCAGATGCTGTACATCGGCGCGGCTGCCCAGCCAGTCGGTTACCGCTACAAGCCGGTCGGCGAGCAGGCCGATGTCGAAGCGCAGGTGGCCGGTGATCTCGTCGACGCGTTCTTCTTCGGGGGTCAGCAGGTCCATGAGCAGCGTGGCCAGGCCGCCGGCTTGCAGTTCCCGGGCGACGTAGCGGTTGCGCGGGCTGTGGCGGCTGCTACCGCTGCCGTGCGCGAAAAGGACAATGCCTTGCGCGGATTCGGGGAGATGCAGATCGCCCTGGAGGGTGAGCGGTCCGACGGGTATTTGGACGGATTTCTCGGTAACGGCGGTTGTCGTCGCGTTCATGGCGACTGTCTCCCGTAAGAAGGCCCGTGCGAATCACCGGGCGCGGCGTTGGCGGCGGGGGCCGGATGGGTTCGGGCGGCGCGCTCGAGCAGTTCGCGGACCTCCTCGTCGGTGGTCTGTGAAAAATCCTGATACCAGAAGCCGACGGCGCGGAAGGGCTCGGGCGTGGCGGCGCAGACGACGTCGTCCACTTCCCCGCGGAATAGTTCGCAGACCTCCGCCGCTGCGACGGGAACGGCGACGATCACGGCCTTAGGCTCCTGCTGGCGCAATGCGGCGGCGGCCGCCCGCATGGTCGCGCCCGTGGCCAAACCGTCATCGACGAGGATCACCACGCGGTCTTTCACGGCCGCCGCCGGCCTGCCCTCGCGGTATAAAGCCTCGCGCCGCTTCAGTTCCCTCAACTCCCGCGCGGCCACCTGATCGATCACCTGCTGGGGTATCCCAAGCGACCTCACGACCTCTTCATTCAGGACGCGCACGCCGCCACTGGCGATTGCGCCCATCGCCAGTTCTTCGAATCCGGGCACGCCGAGCTTGCGCACGACAAACACGTCCAGAGGGGCATCGAGTGCCTGAGCCACCTCGTACGCCACGGGCACGCCGCCGCGAGGCAGCCCCAGCACGAGCACGTCATCGCGATGCGCATAAGCCGCGAGTTGGTCGGCCAGGAACCGGCCGGCGTCTTGACGATTTTGGAACGGAAGCTGCATCGCACCTCGCCTTCAGGTTTGGGCGGATGAATCGACGGTGCAATAAGCATGCCCCGACGCCTTGCTTTGGACCGTCAATTGCACGTCGTAGGTTTAGATTACAGAAACGTCGTGTACGGAGCACAGCGATGGCAGAGGTAAACAACATCGGACGGGAGCGCTGGCTGATCGCGGCCTGGCCCGGCATGGGCAACGTGGCCTTGCTCGCCGCGGGATATTTGCTCGAACAATTGCCGGCCCACAAGGTCGCCGAGCTCGATTCGCGAGAATTTTTCAACATTCAGAGCGTCGACGTCAGGCACGGTCTGGCGACGCCCAGCCCGCTGCCGCGCAACCTGTTTTTCGAGTGGAACGACCCGGCCGGGCGGCACGATCTGCTGATCTTCGCCGGCGAGGCGCAACCGGCCACGGACGGATTCAAACTCTGCCAGCAGGTCGTCGATTATGCCGCCCGGCACGGCGTGAAGCGGCTCTTCACCTTCGCCGCGATGGCGACGCAGCTTCAACTGGGCACGCACCCCAGGGTATTCGCCGCGGCCACCAATCCGTCGCTGTTGAGCCAGGCCCGGCTTCATGGTGCACAGGTGCTGGACGAGGGACGGATCGGCGGGCTCAACGGAGTCCTGCTCGCCGTCGGCGCTGAACGCGGCATGGGCGGCACGTGCCTCCTCGGGGAACTGCCATACTTTGCCGCGGGCGTGCCTAATCCTCGCGCCGCGGAGGTGATCCTGGAATGTTTCTCGGGGCTGGCGGCAATTGATATCGATCTGACGGTCATGAAGCAGCAAGCCGACGTGGTCGAAGAGCAGCTGGGCAAGCTTCTGGAGCAATTGAGCGACGCGGCGTCGCAAGCCGCCGATGAAGGCGAAGCCGGTGAAGAAGAAACTGACGGGGGAGACGGAGAGCAAGACAGGCACACCACACCGGGCAAGACGGAGACGGAGCGTATGCCGCGGCTCGATCCCAAGACCGAACGCCGCATCGAAGTATTGTTCGAAAAGGCTCGGCGGGATCGATCAAAGTCTGTCGATTTGAAGCGCGAACTGGATCTGTTGGGCGTCTTCGCGCAATACGAAGACCGGTTTCTCGACCTGTTCCGCAACGCGGAGTAGCGTGCCATTCCCTGATGCGCCGGCGTGGAAGTTCGGTTGCCGCCGGCGATGCCTTACTTGAAAAACGGCTCGAGCAAAGCGTGGATCAACAGGTAACTGGTCGCGGCCATGAACGCGGCACACGGGATCGTCAGCACCCAGGCCACGATAATGCGCTGCCCCCAGATCCAGCGGACCGAGCGGACGCCCTTCACGGTGCCGACGCCAAGGATCGAGCCGGTGATTGCGTGGGTTGTGCTGATCGGGATGCCCTTAAAGGTTGCGGCGATGATCGTCGTTGCCGCGGCGGCCTCGGCGCAAAACCCGCCCACGGGCTGCAGCCGGGTGATCCCCGAGCCCATGGTCTTGACGATGCGCCACCCGCCGAACATCGTGCCCAGGCTGATGGCGGCGTGGCAGACGATGATGATCCACCAGGCTACGTTGTGGGAATGGCCGAACAGGTTCAAATGATTCCAAAAGGTGTACGGGTCGGGCTTCGCGAAGTGGGCCTTGCCGGCCGCGGTTAGCAGCATGACGATGATGCCCATCGTTTTCTGCGCGTCGTTACCGCCATGCGCCAGGGAATAGACGCCTGCCGATACGAGTTGCAGCCGCCTGAAAAGAGTGTCCACCTTGTGTGGTGTCGAGCGGCGGAAGATCCAGCTCACCACCACCATGTTGGTCGCCCCGAGCAAAAATCCGATGCACGGGCTCAGGATAAGGAACAGCAGCAGGGCGCCCCACCCCGTGCCCCAGCCCGTCCAGAGGATCGCGCCGAACCCGCGTTTCATGATCGCCGCCCCGGCGATGCCGCTGACCAGCGCGTGCGATGAGCTGGTCGGCAGCGCCAGCAGCCACGTGATGACGTTCCACACGATCGCGCCGATCAGGCCGCCTAGCACCACGTAGACGTCCACCGCCTTCGGATCGACCAGGCCCTTGCCGATGGTGCTGGCGACCTTCGTCCCCAGTACGAATGCGGCCACGAAGTTGAAAAAAGCGGCCCACAGGACGGCCTGCCGCGGCGAAAGCACGCGCGTCGACACGACCGTCGCGATCGAGTTTGCGGCGTCGTGAAAGCCGTTCAGGAAATCGAACGCCAGGGCGACGAGGATGATGAAGAGGATCAGGGAGAGCATCGTGATGTGCGACCGTTGGGGTGCGAATGATGTTTCGAATTGCCGGGCGGCCGGCCCGCAGTTGTGGTCTGTAAACCGCGGATCGCGAGCCGCGAAGGCAGACGTCGTTCTATCCGTTCTTTAGCACGATGCGCTCGATGACGTTGGTGACGTCTTCGCAGCCGTCGATCGCATTTTCGATGTAGTCGTAGAGCTCCTTCCACTTCATCACGTGCAGGGCGTCGTGCTTGCCGCTGTACAGGTCGGAGATGGCGGCGTGGTGGTTGTCGTCGCCGACGCTCTCCAGGCGATGGACCTCGATGAGCTTCTGGCTCAGGTCCGATAATTTGAGTGTCTTGCGCAGCATGCCGACGGCTCCGCAGAGGACCGTCGTCGCCTGGATCAACACGTCGCACTGGGTGATGAACATCGGCTCCATGCGCTCGACGTGGTAGAGCGTGAACCGCTTGGCCAGCGCGTCGACGTTATCGACGATGTCGTCAAGCTCGTTGACCAGGGTGTGGATGTCCTCGCGGTCGAAGGGGGTGATGAACGTGCGGTCCAGCCGCTCGAGCGCGCTGTGCGCCAGCTCGTCGGCGCCGTGCTCGGCCTGGCGGATGCGCTGGATGTCGTCGGCGATGTCGGGGAAATCGTTCGCCAGATCCTTGAGGTGCTTGGCGGCCTCGATCGCGTACTTCCCGAGCCCCTCGAAAAGGTCAAAGAACACGGTGTCTTTCGGCAGCAGATTGAACATCGCGGCGGTCCCTCGGAATTACTAAGAACTCATTTGTATTTGGTGTAGATCCTGTGAGGCGGGGATTGTAAAGAGAAAGCGACTTGGCACAAGATGCGATGGCGCGCGAAGCGGGCGCCTGCGGGATAGGGGGGGTACGCCGACCCAGGGACAGCGCCTTATCTAATGACGTGGCCCGGCCGTTCGTTGGAAAAGCGTTCGGCTGGCCGGTGCATGCTCGTTTCGTCAATCGTCATACATGATGCTGTATTTGCTGTGGCGGCATTGCGGATGCGGAGTCGGCGGGCTGTTGCTCCTGCGGAAGCCAGAATTGAACGACGGTGCCGCCTTCGGGGGGGCAGGTGAATTCGATGCCGCCGTCGTGGGCGTCGATGATCTGTTTTGTGATAGTGAGCCCGAGTCCGGCGCCGGTCGGGCCGGAGGAGAGGGGGACGCGGAAGAATTTCTCGAAGAGGCGCGAGCGGAATTCCTCCGGCACGCCGGGGCCGGAGTCTGTCACGGCGAACGAGACGCGCCCGTCGCTATTGCGGGCGATCACGGCGACGCGCCCGCCGGCCGGGGCGAACTTGAGGGCGTTGGAGATCAGGTTCGTAAGCGCCGAGCAAATCGACGGGGCATCGGCCCTCACGGAAGGCAGGTCGGTTGGAGCACTGACGGTCAGGCTCAAGTTTTTGTCGGCGAACAACGGGCGTAAAGCATCAATGGCGGAATGCACGATGTCGTGCGGCGACATCGGCCGGAACTGAAATTGGGCGCGGCCTGATTCGATCCGGCTGATACTCAGCAGGTCTTCGATTGTGCGATAGAGACGGTCGCTGTCGGCTTTCGCGACTTCCAGCAGACGTCGCTGGCTCGCAGTCAATGAAGAAGCGACCGTCTCCAGAAGCAGGCCCAGCACCAATCGTTGTGAAGTCAGCGGCGTTCGCAGTTCGTGCGAAACTGTCGAGACGAGGCCGCTTTTTGCTTCGTCCATGTGCCGAAAGCGCGTGACGTCCACGAGGATCGTCGTCACGCCGACCTGTCGCTGGTCGGGGCTCGACATCGGCACCGCCTTGGGGAGCAGGAACCGCTCTTCGCCGTTAACAAAGATCTGGATCGCCGAGCGGTAGGCGACGGGCTCGACCGCCTTTTGATGGAGCTTCACTTCCTCATAAAGAGGCAAAAGCCATTTGAGCCCGAGAGTGGCGACGTCGCGGCCGGGTTCGATGCCGAAGTGAGACCGCGCCGCCACGTTCGAAATTTCGACCGTGCCTTCCGGTCCGATCACGAAGACCGGATCGGGGAGGCTGTCGATCGCCAGTTGAGTCGTCTGCTGGGTTCGGATAAGCCGGTCGTGGTCGATCCGCTTGAACTCCCGCAGTCGCGAGGCCATGGAATTAAACGCGTCGATCAGCGTGCCGATTTCGTCCCGGGATCGCGTAGGCAGATCGAGGTCGTGTTCGAGGTCGCCGGATTCGATCCGCCGGGCGGAGCGTGTGAGGTCCTTCAGCGGGCGGAAGATGGTGAGCGTGGCCGTCCAGAGCACGAGGGCGGCCAACGCGATGCCGGCCACTACCAAAATGAGAAGGGCGTTGCGGACGTGAAGGAGAGTTCCCGTGGCCCGTCCGTCGACGGACACCAGGGTCGAGACGTTCATGTCGGTGATCCGCTGGGCTTCCTGTTTCAGTTCGTTGTAGTAGGGCAACAGGTCTTGCCGGTAGCGATCGGCCCGTTGCCCGGAGGGGACGTTCTCAAAAGCGGCATAGTGCGCGCGGTACTTTTCCCACCCTTCGGCCACACGCTTGGTCGCGTCCAATTCCCCGGGCAAGTTACAGTTGCCCAGTTGCGCGCGGAGGCACTGTTCGAATCGGGCTTGCGGCCCGGCGGCATCGAGGCGCGGCGCGGCCGGCTCGCCCCAGATCATCTGCTGGGCGCGAAGGTTCAACTCGTCGAGCGATTGCTTCATGCCGTCGCTGTAAACCGCGCTGTCATAATTTTCCCGCAAGACGCGTTCGAGGGTGTGGCTGTAGCGGGCCAGGAAGACGATGCTCAGGACGCTGACGGCGACGAGGATCGCCGACAGGCTGCCGAAACCCAGCCACAGCTTATTGCGAAGGCTTGTCACCAGGCGACTCCTCGGCCGATCGGTAGCCCCTCAATTTCCGAAAGAGGGTGCTCGGGTTGATCTCCAGAATTGCCGCGGCCCGGCGGCTCGTCCGCGCGGAGGCCAGCACCTGCCGGATGTGCGCCTCCTCGACGACCTGAAGCGGGACGAGGTCGCCGATCGCATGACCGGCGGCCTCCTCGCCCGTGCCGGTGATCCTGCCGCTAATCAGTTCGGCGGGCAAGTGCTTCAGGCCGATCTGGTCCGAATCGCAGATCAGGACCGCGCGCTCCACGACGTTCCTCAGTTCGCGCACGTTACCCGGCCAGTCGTGAGCCTTCAGAAGAAACATCGCGTCGCGCGTGAACGCCACGATATTGCGGTGGTGCTCGCGGGCGAAATGGGCGAGGTATCGCCCGGCCAGCACCGGCACGTCCTCGGCGCGCTCGCGCAGCGGCGGCACGTCGATCCGGATCACGTTCAGCGCGGCGTGCAGGTCGGCCCGAAATTTGCCTGACACGACGAGCGGCTCAAGGTCGGTATCGCTCGTCGCGATGACGCGGACGTCGATCGGCCGGCGGTTGAGGGCGTTGGGCCGCTCGAACTCCTTATCGCGGAGCAGGGCGACGAGCGCCGGCTGCATCTGCATGGGCAGCGTCCCCACTTCCTCCAGCAACAACGTGCCGCCGTGGCACATCGCTATGGCGCCGATTGATCCCGCGTGCTCCGTGCCGTCGCCGAACAATTCCGCCTCCGCGTCGGCGGGCGGACGGCTTTGCAGTGAGACCGCCGTGAACGGCCCGCGCGACCGCAGGCTCCATTCGTGGATGGCGCGCGCGAGGCGCCCGCGGCCGGTCCCTGGTTCGCCGCGGATGAGGACCGCGGCGTTGCTCGCGGCGACGCGCCGCGCCATTTCCAGGGCGTCCTGCCAGACGGGGTTCGATGTCGGAAAATCCCACTCCGGGTCCATCGAGCCCAGAGTCCGCTGCAGTGCGTCCATTTTTCGTTCGAGCTGGCGGCGCTCCGCGACCTTGCGGGTGAGCAGCAGCAGTTGCGCATGCTCGAAGGGCTTGGGAAGGTAATCGCTGGCGCCGAGTTTCATCGCCTCGACGGCCGTCGAAATCGAGGCGTATGCCGTGATGACGACGATGCGCGCCCACGGGTTGTCCTGGAGTAATGCCGGGATGTAATCGAGGCCGTTTTCGTTTCCGAGCCTGACGTCCAGGAAAATGAGGTCGAACGCCTGCCTTGAGGTTTCCAGCAGCGCGTCTTCCATGTTCCCGTGGCCGATGACTTTGTGCCCCGCCGATTCCAGACACATGGCAATGGCAAAGCGGATGTTGGCCTCATCATCAATGACGAGGATTCGAAGCGCTGTTGTTTCCGCCATGGGGAATTCGGACATGGGAATTCATTACAGGTTGCAAATAGCCAGAGAGACCTTCGGGCCTGCCATCGGCGCGACGGCAAAATGAGTACCAGATGCGATGGTATCATGCGGCATCCCAATACGCTCTACACCGATGCTCAATGATAAGGCGAACATCTGGATTGGTGACCATCGTTGCCCGTTCCGCATGCACGGTCTCTGGCAAGACCTGTCGTTACTCTCTTTAAATTCAGTGGTTGCAATTTGCCACACTTTTTCCAATTCAACTCATTCCCAAAGCAACATCCGCTGAATCATTGTGCACGATGTGGGAGTCGGCTTGGATTGAAGTGACTGGGAACGGCTGTCTCATTTTGCATTCGCGGGGCAATGCATCCGTGATCAAAGGACGCCGGAAGTACAGGCGGGCAAAGGGCAAGAGTCCAACGCCGGTTGCCTTTCTCGTGTCGTGCCTGCCTTCGACATCGCGAGTCGGAAGTCGCGCCGTGGGAGAACGTACGGGCGCGAAGCATGTGCGCCATAGTTGCCCGCTTCCTGACCCATCCGCCGGACGTGCCGAAGCGATCGCGAGTACGTTCGGCGATCGCCCGTGCCCAATTTCGGCTCGCGGCACCCGCTTTGTTAAAGCCCCTCGCGGTGACCGCAAGCGGGCAGCAAATCAAACAGCAAAAATCGGGAACGTCGTGGACCGAGTGTTCGGCCCCGTTACCTCGTTGGCAATCCTCTGCAGGTGAAGCATGGCACGTTTCGAGTTGAGGCGGCGTCTGGGAGGAAAACTCTCTTATCGCGAGAAGTTTTCCCGTATGGGCGAAAGACTGAAGGACCCGGACTGGCGGAAGTATTTTTACACCATCGCCGCGGGCAAGGCGCTCGGCATTGCGTTGGTGATGGCGGTCATCCTGGCAATTGCCGTATTGCCGGCAATGTTGAGCGCGCCGGCTCACGCGCAGGATGCGGCGACGGGCCCGGCCGCCACCCAGCCGACAACCCAGACTGCGGCCGTCGCGCCGCCGGACGCTTACGCGGCAATCAAGCCCGTCGATCACATCAATGCGATGAACACGCTCTGGGTCCTCCTGGGCGCATTCCTTGTTTTCGGCATGCAGGCGGGCTTCACCATGCTCGAAGCCGGCTTCTGTCGAAGCCGTGAAACCGTCAACGTGCTGGTCGAATGCGTGTTCGACACATGCGTTTGCGGGCTTCTGCACTGGGCCTTCGGTTTCGCGTTCATGTTCGGCGAGGGAAACCCGTTCATCGGCTGGCATATTCCGGGCGAGCCGGACAAGAGCCTGATTTTTATGAGCGGGGTCTCCGTATTATCGACGTACGCATCCACCGGCATCCCGATCGTTGCACACTACGTCTTCCAGTTCGCCTTCGCCGACTGCGCTTCGACGATCTGCTCGGGCGCGATGGTCGGCCGGACCCGGTTCATCGGCGACGTGCTTTATTCCATCGGCGTGTCCGGCGTCATCTACCCGGTATTCGGTCACTGGTGCTGGGGACCCGATGGCTTCCTTGCCACGATGGGCAGCGACGGCCACTTCCTGTCCGCTCTCCACATGAACTTCCATGACTTCGCGGGGTCGACCGTGGTGCACTCGATCGGTGGCTGGGTCGCGATCGCCGGCGCCATCATGCTTGGGCCCAGGGTGGGTCGTAAGTTCAAGCGTGACGGCGGCGGGCCGATGCTCCCGCACGATCTCACCATCGCAGTCGTCGGCGGCCTGATCCTCTGGTTCGGCTGGTACGGCTTCAATCCTTGTTCGACGCTCTCGATCATGGACAACGCCGGGGCCGGTCGCGTGGCGATGAATACCACGCTTGCCGCGTGCACCGGCGGGCTGGCCGCGGAATTCGTGATGTTCATGCTGGTGAAAAAGTGGGACACGGCCGCCATCGTGAACGGCTTCCTTGCGGGCCTCGTGGCGATCACCTGCCCCTGCTACTGGGTCAGCGGGATCGGGGCCAGCGCGTTGGGCGCGGTGGCGGGCGTGCTGGTCATCCTGGCCATGGAACTGCTCGAGTATCTCCGCATCGATGACCCCGTGGGCGCATGGCCCGTTCACGGCGTGTGCGGCATTTGGGGCACGCTGTCGCTGGGCCTTTTCGCATCCGGCGAGTACTCCGCGGCCGGCTCGAGCCCGTTCGGTGTGCCGTCGGTCATTGCCAAGTCGCCCGATGCTCTCACCGGCCTGTTCTACGGCGGCGGCGCGAAAGTGCTCATCGCGCAATGCGTTGGGAGCGCCATCGTCTGCGCCGCGACCTTCGCGAGCGCCATGGCCATGTTCGGCGTGCTCAAGGCCGTGCGCCTCCTCCGCGTTTCGAAGGAAGGCGAACTACAGGGTCTGGACATCGACCAGCATGGAATCTCGGCCTATCCCGAGTACGTCATCTCGGCCCTGGCCGCCCCACAAGGCACCCCGGCCGACACCGTTGCATATCATCCAAAGTCGGATCGGTTTGCTGAACTGGTCAAGTAAGCAAGCGGTCGACTCCACCGGCGACGAAGGCCGCCGGTGGAGTTCGCCCCGGCTTGGAATTGTCATTCCTCGGTTGATCGATAAGACCCAACCATCCAACCCGTCGGCCATTCCGACTTGTTTAAGGGAAGCTCCACGATGAAATTGATCATCGCTATTATTCGTCCCGAGAAACTGGAAGACGTTCAGGCGGCTCTTTCCAATGAAGAAGTGTACCTGATGACCGCCACCGACGTGCGAGGCTGCGGCCGCCAGCGCGGCTACACGGAACAATACCGCGGCAGCGAAGGATTCATCCGCCTGCTCTCGAAGGTAAAACTGGAGATCGCCGTAAACGATGAATTCGTCGAGCCCGCGATCAAGGCAATTCTCGGCGCCGCCAAATCCGGCAAGATCGGCGACGGCAAAATCTTCGTCCTTCCCCTCGAAGACGCCTACCGCATCCGCACCGGCGAAGAAGGCGCGGTTGCGATCGGGCCGTGAGTTGAGTCGTGTCGATCCCCGTTACGATCGCGTGATCGTCTCGTGCAGGTTGAG
>JAQGHH010000001.1 GCA_028288945.1 Phycisphaerales bacterium | reverse complement strand
GCGATCCCGATCAGGAGCGAGAGAATGGCGGGAAGGGCGGATGCCATGCGATGAATGATAGTGGCCCGGGATGCGCTACGGCGTCAAGCCCGCCTCGCGGAGCAGAATTTCGGCGGCTTCCATCGGGAGGCCGACGATATTCGTGTGTGAGCCGGTGATGCGGGTGACGAAGGGGTCGTTGTCCTGGATGCCGTAGCCGCCGGCCTTGCCCTGCCAGGCGTTGGTGGCGACGTAGGCGGCGGCCTCCTCAGGCGCAAGCTTGCGCATGCTGACCGCGGAGGTGACGCGGGTTGCGCGGGAGAAGCCGGTGGATCGCCGAACGACCGCGACGCCCGTCACCACCGTGTGCGTCGTGCCGCCGAGCAGGTCGAGCATTCGCCGGGCGTCGGCGGCGTCCAGTGGCTTCCCCAAAATGTGCTCGCCAAACGCCACCACCGTGTCAGCGGCAAGCACCACCGCGTCTGGGAACTGGCGGCTGATGACGTCGGCCTTTTGTGCCGCCAGCCATTCCGCCAAGTCGCCCGGCGCGAGCGCTGCGGGGTGATTGTCCTCATCAATGTCCGCGGGATGCACGTCGAACTCGTACCCCGCTTCATGGAGCAACTCACGACGGCGTGGGGATGCGCTGGCGAGAACCAGCCGCGGCTTGGAGGCCTGGGCCGATTGTTCAATCGGAATTGGGTCGACCATCGGATCCCTCAACGGGAGACACGGATTGAACGAAGGTTCGCTCCAGAACGATCGAAGGACCTGATGCCGATGATTGCCGGCATCCAGGTCCTTCGTCGAATCGCGATAAGCGGCCGCCGAAGGGCGGCCATAGGGCTACTTGTTCTTGTCTTCCGCCTTCGGAGCATCGGAGGGCTTGGGGGCCGGCGTCTCTGTGGCGGCCGGGGCTTCTTTGGGCGCGGAGGGCGGCAGCGGCGGCGCGGGGGCGTCCTTCGGAACCTCGGTTGCCGCGGGCGGCACCGGCGGGGCGGGCGCGTCTTTCGGAGTCTCCGTCGCCGCGGGGGGAACCGGCGGCGCGGGGATTTCCTTCGGCTGATTCGCCGAAGGAGGGAGCGGCGGGGCGGGGGTTTCGACCGGTGCACTGGCGCCACCAGCGCCTCGTTCAGAGGGGTTCAGCGGCTTGGGGCCCGTCGCCATCCGCACCGCCAGGTCGCCCCGGCGGGGCACGCGCGTGCCATCGCCGTAACGCACCACGACGATGCCGTCTTTGACATTGATCACCGTCGCCAAGGCCACTTGCTGGAGATCGCTACGGCTGGCAACGATCGACAGCGTGTCTGAGACGGCGACATCGTTGGCAGGAATGTCGCGGACCGCCGCGAGATTCCGTTCCGGCATGACTTCCGCAACGCGGCCCACGAGGGTCCGCGGGTCCTCATGCTGCAAAAATGCCCGGGCGTCCTCGGGGGAATAATTGGACACCGCGGCCTGCGGCGGAGGGGGTGGGGATGCGGGCTTTTGTGGTTGGCACCCCGCCAGCATCCCCGTCGCCACGACTACCCCCGCCCACCGTGCTGTAAACATGGAATGATCTCCTCATTGAATCAGTTGCCCCCGCGGCGCATACCCGGATGGCGAACTGCACATAGTAAACCCGCAACCGCCCCATTCACGCAAGGGGTGACGCGCTTGTTACACCCAACGGGTGTGGCTATCCTTGCGGGGCGCCTCCTGCTCTGTCCCGATCATCTGATGTCCCCGTTTACCAGCCCGCGCAACCCCACCCCTCATTTTCAGCCCGCGGCAGCGGCTCGGTGACCGATTCTGACCGATTTGACCGATGAAAAGGCCTTTTTTCACAACGAATTTGACAAACGAAATGTTTCGGGCCGGGAAGCGCTGGCAATCACCCTGTTAGTGCGCATCGGGCACCAGCGGCCCCGCCAGCGGGCGCATGAAAAACAGCCGGCCCGCCATCGTCGGCATCCAGCTCGAAGGAACCCATTCACTCGGACCGTATTGGAGCGTCACGCACAGGCTCATTCCCTGCCACATTGCGCCGCGGTCCGGGTAGGCGCCGTCGGCGCCGCCGATGCAATAGTCGCTTTCCAAAAACAGGCCCGGCCCGATCGAGTTGGCGAAGCAGGGGATCAGCGTGAAGCGGCTGTTGAAGCTGTGCAGCGCGTTCTGTTCGATCGTCAACGGGTGCAGCGCGACGCCCAGGCGGTGCGTCTGCTGACGCCACTCTTCCAGCGAATACTCGGCCGCGAGTTGCGGCTCCCAGAACGCGATGTGGCAGGCGCGCCCGATGCCGTACACGGTCACGAGCTTTGCGCCTTCCGACCGGAGCGCGGCGATCTTTCCGCCGTAGGTCGGCAGGTTTTTCTTCGTGGCGAAATTGCGCTGCGCCTTGGGGACCGAAAGCCTGCCGAGCGGCCCGAAGAGGGCCTCGCCCATCGCATGCTCGAAGCCGCCCGGCTGATCGCCCGCCATCGTGCCGCCCTTCGCATCGGACCATTCGTCCATGTTGAAGGTGTGCACGTGATCGCACTTTGTGCCCGCCGCTTTCAGCCGGCGGATGACCGTCTTGTACATCCCCATCGGACCGACGGGCAGGATGATCGCCAGCTTCCGCCCGTCGCGGCGGGTCTGCACGATCTCGTCGGCGATCGCATCGCCCATCCGCTCGTCCATGTCCTGCACCGAAGAAACAGCCACGGGCTTGAAACCACGATCCCAGTGGCGGCCGGGCGCGGTGAGCTTTTTGAACCCCATTGCGCAGCACCGGTCGATCCGCCGCAGGTCCCAGCCGCGTGGGTAGAACCCTTCGATGAGGGAGCCCTTGATCGTGTTGAGCATCGAAAGCATTTTGGCCATATGACGTTTCCTTTTGAGATGGCTTCAAATCCTTCGTGGCATGGGCGCCTCGCCCATGAAAATGCCGCTATAGCGGCACAAACACGGGCGGGGCGCCCGTGCCACATGAAACCATTTCTTAGCCATTGAGCGCACTGAACAGTTCCGCAAGCAAATCGGTGTGCGGGTAGGCGTGCCCGCGATGCTGCACGAACCCCTCGGCCGCAAGCACGCCGGCCTGCCTGCCGCGCGTCGCGCCCAGGCGGGCCATGGACTCCAGGTACTCGTCCATCCCGTGGTGGGCCCGCAGCCATTCCCGCTGGCTGGCGTGACACGCGAGCATCGCCGACTTTTTTTCCCGCTGGGCCGAGATGTCCACGAACGTCGTCGGCGTGACGGGGTTGCCCAACGGGTCGATGCCTTCAATGGGATCGCAATAGTACAGGTGCGGGATCACGGACTGCGGATTCCGCGGCGTGTCCACGGCATTGGGCGCGCCGTACCCGAAGCTCGCGGCCCGCGCGAGCTGCGAGACCACCTCATGGTCCATCTGGTAATCGCGATGGGCGTGCGTGAACACCAGCGACGGCGCGACCGCCCGAAATAATTCGACCGCCTTGCGCAAGGTGGGCTTGTCGTACACCACAAAGATGTCCGGCTCATCGAGGCAGTGGTACGTCGCCCCGATCATCTCCGCCGCCCGCTTCGCCTCGGCGGTGCGGACGGCGCTGATCTGCCACCGGTCCTGCTCCATCGTCCCGCAATCCCCGGCCGTCGCGGAAGCGATATGCACGGACCACCCCAGTTCCCGCAGGCGGATGAGCGTCCCGCCGCACAAAAACTCCGCGTCGTCGGGATGGGCGAGGAAGGAGAGGGCGGTTTTGTTGGGCATGGTTCGGTTTCCGTCGGGCCGACTTGCTGCGGCTATCTTGCCTTGTATGCGCTATCTCACGCAAGTCCACGGCCAGGTGCGAAGGTCAGAGCCTCGCCGGAAAGCAATATGTCACAACTCAAGGCGGGACGGCATGAGAGGACGAAGTGCGCATGCCCGGAGTCGTTGGAATGTGGCACGCTGAAGCTCCGGGGCGCTGGATCCGACTTTCGGGAAGGGGGGATGGCAAGCGGCACGCTGACATGTTCGATGGAGGCCAGGCACACACGGTCGCGGTTCAAGGGGACGGCCGAATCATTGCCGTACGTCGCGGTAGCCCGCCACAATTCCGACCGCGGCAGAGGAGCAAAATCATTCTTCGCCAGTCCAAATCCGGCATCGGCCGTTGGGGCCGCTTCTGTTAAGATCGTCACATGGTCTCAACCCAATCGTCATTAAGCGTGCTGGTCGTGGACGACAACATCTCGACCTGCCGGACGCTGGTGCGGCTGCTCGAGCGGTCGGGCTACTCGGCCCGCTGTGCCGAGAGCGGGCTCGACGCGCTGGCCACGCTCGAAGCCTCGCGGCCCAGGGTCGTTTTTCTGGACGTGATGATGCCGGGCGTCGACGGATTTGACGTGCTGCGGGCGATCCGGGCCGATTCAGAGAACGCGCCGGTCGCCGTCATCATGTACTCGGCGATGTCCAACCCGGATTACATGAAACGCGCCATGGAACTCGGTGCCAACGGGTACGTCGTCAAGGGCGATCTGACCTTCGCGGAAATCGAAGGGATCATCGATGAGAACCTTAAACGGCTAAACTGAACGTCGTATCCAGCGACGCGGCTATTTCGCCAACTCGCGCGAGGGGACTGGGACGCGCGGTCGAAGCCGTGCGCCAATCCCTCACCTTCTGGGCATCAGAGCCCGAGCCGGGCGCTGCGCCGGTAACGCAAACCGCGATCACGTTCCGTCGGCCGAGGGGTCGTTGCCTTGGGACGATCCGCCGTGCGAATGGCCGTGGGCATTCGATGACGAATGGCCGGAATGCGCGGTCGCGGACGAATGCTCGGCACGATGCGCGTGCGTCTCGCCGGCGGAGGAGGAGGCTCCGGCAGATTCGGTGGCGACAGCCGGGGCGGTGGCGGCTTCGATCGCGCCGACGACCACCCCCGCCGCGGTGGCGACCATCTGCGTCATCGTGTCGGCGACAGCCTCGACATGCGGGGCTGCCGAACGGGCGGTTTGCTTGACCTGCCGGACCGCGCGCTTCGCGGCGGATTTCACTTCGCCCACCCTCTTTTGGACGGAATCCGAAGCCTTCTGCACGGTACGTCGTACCTGTACGGCCGCGGACCTGACCGCTTTTTTCGCGGCGACCGCGCGCTTCGCAGTCTTTGCGGCCTTGAGCGCCGGCCGCTTGACGGCCGACTTGGTGGCCTTTACCGACCGCTTCGCGACCGTCTTGCCCTTGGCGGCGGGTTTCCCCTTAGCCGGCTTGACCGGGGTCTTTGTAGCCCGGGCTCCCGCCGACTTTTTCGGGGCCGTCTTTTTCGTAGCCGCCTTCTTGGCTCCCCGCTTAGCGCCCTGCTTTGCCATCGAGATCCTTTCGTAAGGTTTTGAGGGTTTTACCATATCTCTCTTGAGATATGCGAAAAAACCCCGGAATTCTCGACAACTTCGTACGCCCGCGTGAGGTTCGGCATGGTTGTGGCCCTCCCGCAACGATGGACACGACGGTCTCATTCTGTTTCCGAAGGCCAAAGTTCCGAACTCGATGCCCGGCGTGACTGCGGTTAGGATCGCCCGGCTTGGCCTGCGCGACGGGGCGTGGGCAGGCACGTTTCGCAACCGATCGGACGACGACATGGACGC
Source organism: Phycisphaerales bacterium (assembly GCA_028288945.1). Classification (GTDB taxonomy): domain Bacteria; phylum Planctomycetota; class Phycisphaerae; order Tepidisphaerales; family Tepidisphaeraceae; genus RYN-428. The sequence continues at coordinate 4,407 of JAQGHH010000001.1, read as the reverse complement.
ACTAACGGTGGCAGGGGTCTTCTCTCGATGGCTGCACCTCATCACGGCGTGCGTGCTGATCGGGTCGGCGTTTTTCCTTCAAGTCATCCTTCCCATGGGAACCCGCGGGCTGGAGCCCGGGACGCACTTGGAAATCATGCGCCGTTGCCGACGGGGATTCAAAATGGTGGTCCATTCGAGCCTATTGCTCCTGCTTCTCACCGGCGCATTTAACGCGTGGCGGGCGTGGGGCGACTACAGCCGGCGGCCGGGGATCACCCACGGCGTCTTCGGGATTCACGTGCTGCTGGGATTGGGGGCCCTGGTCCTGCTGCTCCTGGCGTTCGCCGGGCGGGAAGCCAGGCCTTCGCGGCAGAGTTGGGTGAAGGTGAGCCTTGTCCTGCTATTTTTAGCAGTAGCCGCGGCTTCCACGCTCAAGCGGCTGCGTGAATGGGCGCACGACCATCCCCGGGCGGATCGGATCAGTAGGGTGACATCCGGGACCATGCAATGAGCGATCCGTTCCCACAACGCGAGAATCCCACGCCCACCCCTCCGCCTCCGCCCCCGGCGGACGGGATCGACCTTGCGCCGGGCGTGAAGGTATCGGCGTCAGCGCTGCGGATGCAGTACGCCCGCAGCCGCGGGCCCGGCGGGCAGAACGTCAACAAGGTGAACACCAAGGCCGAGCTATGGGTCCCGCTGACGGCGATCTGGGGCCTGAGCGCACGCGCCGCCGCCCGTCTGGCCGACATGGCCGGCAAGCGCCTGACGTCGGTGGGGGAGATCCACATCGCCTCCGACTCCGAGCGCTCGCAGGAGCAAAATCGCGAAGCCGTGCTCGAGCGCCTGCGTGCCCTGATCCGCTCGGCGGTCCACGAACCCAAGACCCGCCGAAAGACCAAACCCTCGAAAGCCGCCCGACGACGCCGGGTGGAAGGGAAACGCCGAAGGGGTGAGATTAAGAGCAGGAGGCGCGGGCGAGGGGAGGAGTAGGACTGAAGGCGAGGATGGAGGATCGAGAGGTTTCTCCACGCCGGGTACGAGTTGAAAGCGAGGCCCCGGATTCTTCGAGTTGCAGTATTCTGCGGTCCGTCGAATCCGGGGCCTCGCTTTCAGCTCATTCCCGGCGTGATGGTAGTGATGTAGGGTGGGGTGTACTCGCTCCCCTTTTTTTTGCGGACTGGCGTGCAATCAGATGGTGGGCGAGTACGCCCACCCTACGTGATTCTGCACTCTTCACTCTGCATTTCTACTCGTCGTCATCTTCGAAGTCGTCTTCGTAGTCGTCGTCATCATCGTCGTCGTCATCGTCGGGGTTGTCGAATTCATCGTCTTCTTCTTCGTCCTCGTCTTCATCCTCCTCCTCATCCTCTTCCTCGTCGGCGTCCTCGTCCTCCTCTTCGTCTACCTCTTCTTCCTCTTCCTCGTCCTCCTCGTCGTCATCTTCATCCTCGTCCTCGTCTTTGTCGTCTTCCTCCTCGTCCTCTTCCTTGGCGGCGCGCTTGGCGGCCTCGGGGCGGGCGGGAAGGAGGTCGGACGCATCGCCGGCGGGGAGCCCGCGGGACGAGAGGACGGCAACGCCGCCCGATGTTCCGGCGAGCCATTGCGGGAGAAGGGCCAATCCGTCGAAGTCGATGTCGCTGGTCATACGCGATTCCTAGCTGGTGTCCTGGGGCGGCCCGCCGGTTGCGACGCATCCGCCCCGCCTGCCGGCGGGGTATCAAACCCGGAAGCCATCGCGGCTGTCAACGGAGATTCGCTCCGCCCCGTTCCCAACGCCGGCCCGCCCGGCCGTCGGGCAAAGTCGCGGCATTTAAGCGAGGGGGGGACTGGGAGTCAAGGGGGTGTCAATTGTCAGTTGTCCGTGGTCAGTTGTCAGTCGTCACATACGAACGCCGCCTTTCGATTCCCATGGTCGTTCCAATCAAGCGGGCAAGGGCGTGGAAGCGAGGAATTCGAAGGAGCCAGGATCAATTGGTAACTGCCCAACTGACCAAGGACAACTGACCAATGACAACTGACAACTGACAATCAATCGATTTTTGACCGCCTCAATATCAACGCGTTGCCCAGAACGGTGACGTCGGACAGTGCCATCGCGGCGGCGGCGACGAGGGGGTTGAGCAGGCCGAATGCCGCCAGCGGGATGGCCAGCACGTTGTAGATGAATGCGAGGAACAGGTTCTGGCGGATCTTGCGCATCGTGGCGCGGGAGAGCCGGATGGAGGCGGCCACGCCCGTGAGGCTGCCGCTGACGAGCACGATGTCGCCGGCCTCTTTTGCGATGTCCGACCCTCCACCCACGGCGATACCCAGGTCGGCAGTCGCGAGGGCGGGGGCGTCGTTGATGCCGTCACCGACCATGGCGATGCCGCGGGCGCCTCCGCTGCGAAGTTGTTCGATCACGGCCGCCTTGTCGGCGGGCTTGACCTCGGCCCGCACGTCGTCGATCCCCACATGCCGGGCGACGTTCTCGGCGGCGGCGCGATTGTCGCCGGTCAGCAGCACCGTGCGCAGGCCCATGCGATGCAGCTCCGCGACGGCCGCGACAGAGTCGGGCTTGAGCTCGTCGCTGATCACCAGCACGCCCAGCCGCTCGACGCCCGCCGACGATTTGCGGCCGACGTGCACGAAGGTCTTCCCCGCTGCGGAGTCGTGCCCGTTTGACTGCGGATCGCCTGCGCCGTGCGCGCGGAGCAGCGCGTCGCTGCCGACGAGTAGAGTCTGGCCGTCAACATCCGCGACGACGCCGGCCCCGGCTTCGCTGTTGAAACTTCGCGGATCGGGAAACCTCAGGCCCCGCTCGCGCGCCTTGGCGACGACGGCTTTCGCCAACGGATGCCCGCTGAACTGCTCCGCGGCCGCCGCCAGACGCAGGAGTTCGTCTTGTGGCATTCCGTTCAGCACGACGACCTGCGACACCACCGGCCTGCCGCGGGTGACGGTGCCGGTCTTGTCGAGCACGACGGTGTCGATCTTCTCGGCCTTTTGCAATGCGTCGATGTCGCGGATGAGGATGCCGCGTCGCGCCCCACGACCCGTGCCCACCATGACCGTCGCGGGAATGGCCAGCCCCAATGCGCATGGGCACGCGATGATAAGAACGCTGCAAACCGCCCGTGCCACTACGGACCAGGTCTGCCCCGGCATCCACCCGTGCGCCGCGCCCCAGGCGTACCAGCCGACGCCCGTGACGAGTGCGATCCCGAGCACGGCAGGCACGAACACCGCCGCGATCTGATCCGCCAGCCGCTGCACCGGCGGCTTGGAGGACTGCGCGTTCTCGACGAGCGCCACGATCTGCGCCAGGGCCGTTTCCGGCCCGGTCTTCGTCACGCGCACGATGAGCCGGCCGTCCTGATTCACCGTCCCGCCGACGACCGCATCGCCGACGCTGCGTGCGACGGGGATCGGCTCGCCGGTGATCATCGACTCGTCCACGTTGGAGCGGCCGTCAACCACAACCCCGTCGATCGGCACCCGATCGCCGGGACGGACGAGGATCCGGTCGCCGGGGTGGAGGGAAGTGATGGAGACCTCTTCGGGGGGAGGGGAATTGCAAATTGCAAATTGCAAATTTGAAATTTCAAATTGAGGAGCGGTCTGATTGACGGGATGAGGCGCGGACGGAAAGGCTTCTCCGTCAATTTGCACTTTGCAATCGTCTTCTCCCCTCCCCGCGTCTCCGCGTCCCCGTGTCCCCGCGTCCTCCGCCGCACCACTCGGCAGCCTCAGCGCCGCCGCCGGCACCAGTTCCAAAAGCTCCCTGATCGCCGACCCGGCGGACTGCCGGGCACGGGCTTCGAGCCAGTGGCCGAGGCTGATGAGGGCGAGCAATCCCGTCGCTTCCATGAAGTAAAGTTGGTGCACCATGGGCGGCGGCCACGCGCCGGCAAGTCCGCCCAGGAAATAGATCAGGCTGTATCCCCATGCCACGCTCGTGCCCATCGCGATGAGCGTGTCCATGTTGCTCGTGCGGTTGCACAGGGCTTTCCAGGCGCTGGCGTAATACCGGCCGCCTACATAGAACATCGCGAGCGTGCTGGAGATCAGTGAAGCCCACCCCATCCAGGACGACTGGGCCGGCAGATGATGCGCGTGCGAACCCGCGGCTTGCAGCAGCCAGTGCGTCGCCTCCAAGGGCAGCCAAAGCACGATCCCGACGAGCGCCCGCCTGAACCACGCGGTTGCTTCGTCCGTCTGCCGTTGCAAACGACGCTCTTCCGCATTCCCGGCATCGACGCCCGCTTGCTCGGTGGCGGCCGGGTAGCCGGATCGCGTAATCGCCTGCGCGATCCGCGCCGGATCGGTCCGCGCCGGATCGAATCGCACCGCGGCCCGCCCACGGGCCAGGTTCACCTGGCAGGCATCCACGCCCGGCACCTGCCGAGCCGCCTTCTCCACGTGCGCAACGCAACTGGCACA
>JAQGHH010000661.1 GCA_028288945.1 Phycisphaerales bacterium | reverse complement strand
ATTTCGCCGCCCGGTGGCGTTCTTCTTTTTCCAATTCGCGGAGCTTTTCAATCCGGCGGACGTGGCGGCCGTCGGCGAAAGGTGTGGTTAAGAATATTTCCACGATCTGCCGCACCTGGTCTTCGCTCAGCAGATCGATGCCGAGGCACAGGGCGTTGCAGTGGTTGTGCTCGCGGGCGATGCGGGCGGTGACTTCGTCGTGGGCGAGGGCGGCGCGGATGCCGAAGATTTTATTCGCGGCGATCGACATGCCAATGCCGCTGCCGTCGAGAAGAATGGCGGTTTCGGCCCGGCCCTCCGCGACGGCGCGGGCGGCGGGCGTGGCCAGGTCCGGATAGTCGCAGGGCGCGGTGCCGTCGCAGCCGAAATCCTCTATCTCATGCCCCATGCGCTTCAGGACCGGCAGCAGCCGCCGCTTGGCCTCGTAACCCCGATGATCGCACGACACCGCAAGTTTCATAGTCCTTCCTAGGCCGATCGATTCTTCCCCAAAGTATACCGCAGTCTTAAGGCAGCGTCTGCTCTCCCAGACGCCGCTCGATGAGTTTCCGGAGATTCCCGGCGAGATTCCGGTACAGCGAGGTGTCGCCGCCGATGGGGTCATCGATGTCCCCGCCCGGGTCGAGCGTCATCACTTTTTCGCTCGCCGCGGGCACGAGCGCGGTGACGGCCATCGCATGATTGCGGCTCATCGTGAAGATCAGGTCGGCCTGGTGGATCAGCTCAACCGTCAGTGGCCGCGATCGGTGGCCCGATAAATCGAGCCCCATGCCTCGGAGCGCCTCGACCGCTTGCGGCGTAGCCCGCGCGCCCGGCATTGCAAAGCTCCCCGCCGACATCACGTTGATCCCCTTCTTTTCCAATTCCGGCTCGGGGACTCGGAGCTTTTCGGCGAGCACGCTACGGGCGATTGCTTCTGACATTGGAGATCGGCAGGTGTTCCCGCTGCAAACGAACAGGATGGTCGTGCGCAGCAGGCGGTCGATGATCCGCTCGTCATAGACGCCCTGCCGCACGATCTCGTATTTGTCGGATCCGACCTTGATGATGGTCGAAGGCTTGGAATATTTGCACGGCCCGGCGTCGAAAATGAGGTCGGCCTTGTCGCCCAGTTCTTCGGCAAGTTCTTGCGCCGACCAGGCCGCGGAGGAGGAACCCGACCGCGCCAGCGCCACCGGGCCATCCACTCCGCCGATGACGTCGCTTGCGACGATATGGTCGGGGCAGCGCAAGGTAATGCCGCCCGCGTCGAAGAGATCGCCCTCAGCGACGCCCCACTGCCGGGCCACTTCCTTCCGCCGGGCCTCGGGCACGTCAAAGACGAGGGCCACCGGCCCCGGCCAAAGCTTGCGGATGATCCGCCTGGCATAATCGTTGACCTCGCCGAGGTATTGTTCGCTGTCGGAAGGCCGGGCCAGATGGACGGTGAATGGCCGGCCGTCGTCCCCGCGAAACGCGGAAAGCCGCCGGCGGCCTTCGGGATGGGCGATCGCCGCCGCCGCCCCGTATACGGTCTCGGTCGGCAGCACCGCCACGCCCCCGCCGCGCAGCACTTCGATGCCCCGCCGGACGTGGGCGTCGTAGTCGCCGCTCGCGAAGATGGAAACAATCGGGCTCGCCATTCTCGTCATTTGGATATATGAGGCGACATGATCGGGAGTGTCAAGGAGCGTCCCATCGCCCCGCAGGCAAAGAATTGATCGTCATGGGCAAGCCGTATCGTAAACATCATTGGAGGCGCCTGCCGTGAGAGTATCCGTAAACCCCGCCTTCGAGGCCTTTGTTCAGCGGCTCATCGCCAGCGGAAAATATGGTAGCGCAGCCGAAGTGGTCAGCGACGCGCTTTCACGCCTGCAAGAAGATGAACCCGTGCAGGGGATGGGGCCTGATCGGTTCCGGCGCGAAGTGGCGGCAGGACTCGCAGCCGCCGAGCGCGGCGAACTCATGGATGGTTCGGTGGTCATGTCAGAGATTCGCGCCAAGAGCGATCGAATGCGGAGCCGGACACGGAAAAGTGGGTCGTCACGGTCCCGGCGCGCAAAGACCTGAACGAAATCTGGGACTACCTTGCCGCGCGAAGCGTACGCGCGGCCGATCGCATTCTTGCGGAGACGTACGATGCGCCGGGCATGCTCGCGGATATGCCCGGACTCGGACACCATCGTGACGAGCTGCCGGACCCGGCACTTCGGGTCTGGAGCGTTAAATCGCTTCTTATCATTTATGATCCTCGCCGAAAACCCTTCGCGTAATTCGCGTCCTCAGCGGCTATCGTGACTTGAAACGGGCGATGCGGAAGCCTAGGAAGCCGTAGCGCCGCCATTTCACGGCTTGCGAGGTGCGGCGAATGCCGTAGACTGTCTGCCCTTTGGACCAAAGGAGCTTGGGCATGCGTCATGTGATATCCGCGTTGGTGATGAATGAGCCGGGGGTGCTGGCGAACGTGGCCGGCATGTTCGCGGCACGGGGTTTTAACATCGATTCGCTGGTCGTCGGGCGGACCGAGAAGCCCGACCTTTCGCGCATGACCATCGTCGTCACCGCCGACGACAACACGCTCGACCAGGTGCGCAAGCAGCTCGCCAAGCTCGTGCCGGTCGTGCACGTCCAGGATTTCAAGCACACCGCCTACATCGAGCGCGACCTGGCCCTGGTCACCGTCGACGTCGGCCCGGAACGCCGCGGCGAAGTGATAGAAATCGTCACCCTCTTCCGCGGCAAAGTCGTCGACGTCTCCGAGCAGAGCCTCATCATCGAGCTGGCCGGGACCGAAGAAAAGATCGGCGCGTTCGTCGAGTTGATGAAGCCGTACGGGATCAAGGAACTCGCCCGCACGGGGGTGATCGCCACCGCCCGCGGCATGCAGCAGGTCCGCGACACGTCAGGCTCCGGCCCCAAACGCCGCACCCGCAGCCTCGACGCCCCGGCGGCCGCGGCGCTGCCGCCGAGCTAGCG
>JAQGHH010000659.1 GCA_028288945.1 Phycisphaerales bacterium | reverse complement strand
CCTGTCGAGGGTATTTCGGTTTGCGCACGTCTGCTGGCGACTGAAAGCCAGAACCTCAATCGCTGCCGCGACGGTGTTGGGCGGAGGATTTTCCCTCTTTTTCTTCTATGGTCTCACGGCTGACGAGCTTGTTGAAATTGCTCTTTTTCCCGTCCGCGGTTTCTTCCTGGTAGATCAGCGCGAGGTTCTGTTCGTCGAATTTCTTGAAGAACTCATCCCAGGAGATCTCCTCGAGCGAATCAGAGCCGCTGTAACCGGGGAAGTCGAAGCGGAGGAGGCCGGGGTCGCCGGGGCCGCCGGTGCCTTTTACCCGCGCCGGCTTGGCATGACGTTCCTCCGCCCACCTTCTGATCTCTTCGTGATCGGTGGTAACGTGGGTCGTGTGGTCGTGCCGGGTTGCAGTTGAAGCGTGCGAGCGTTTCTGTGCTGGCATGATTGATACCTCCATTCTCTACTATTATGGCAAAACTGTTTGCCATACTTCAAGGTCCATACCAGTAAAATCCATGCCCGCGACACCGGCCTCGTGCGCAGCCCAAACCCCACCATCCTGAGTTTGTTTGCCGATTTTCCCGAGCAGACATGGCGGATCACCGGGACTAGCGTCCGACTTGTACCACTGTTGCGGCACCCGTTGTTCCGCTGCTCCGGATGGTTCGTTGCCGGAGCCGTCGGCAAGTTTGGAGGAGGTCTCATCAATGCGGCACAATAAGGTCCGCGTGGCCATTATCGGGGTCGGCAACTGTGCTTCATCGCTCGTACAAGGCGTGGAGTTTTATCGGAATTCCGACGAGAATATCACCGTACCCGGGCTCATGCATGTAAACCTCGGCGGGTATCATATCAATGACATCGAGTTCTCCGCGGCGTTCGACGTGAACAGTGGCAAGGTCGGAAGCGATCTCAGCGAAGCGGTGTTTGCCGAGCCGAATAATACATTTCGATTTTCGGGTCTTCCGCGGATGGGAGTCACCGTCCGGCGCGGCGCAACGCACGATGGGATCGGCAAATGCCTGAAAGACATTATCCCCGAAGCGCCCGGCCGGCCGGTCGACGTCGCCCGCGTGTTGCGGGACAGCGGAACGGATGTGGTCGTTTCATATTTGCCGGTGGGATCGGAACGCGCCACACGCTGGTATGCCGAGCAGGTCCTCGAAGCCGGCTGCGGGATGGTCAATTGCATCCCCGTGTTCATCGCATCCGATCCGGCGTGGGCGGGCCGATTCGAGCAGCGGCGTCTGCCCATCATCGGCGACGACATCAAATCCCAGCTCGGCGCGACCATCACCCACCGCATGCTGGCCCATCTTTTCAGCCAAAGGGGCGTGCGCCTCGACCGGACTTACCAGCTCAACTTCGGCGGCAACACCGATTTCCTGAACATGCTCGAACGCAGCCGCCTGGAGAGCAAGAAAATTTCCAAGCGGAACGCCGTCACCAGCCAGGTCGATTCTCCGATCAGCGACGACAATGCCCATATTGGCCCCAGCGACTATGTGCCGTGGCTGCTGGACCGCAAGTTCTGCCACATTCGCATGGAAGGCACGACGTTCGGCAACGTCCCGCTGCTGGCCGAAGTGAAGCTGGAAGTGTGGGATTCGCCCAACTCGGCGGGGGTGGTGATCGACGCCGTCCGGTGCGCGAAGCTGGCCCTGGACCGCGGGATCGGCGGAGCGCTGATTGGGCCGGCGAGTTATTTCATGAAATCGCCGCCCAAACAATTCTGTGACGAAGAAGCACACGCACGGACGGAAGCATTTATTCGGGGTGATTCGGTGCGGGGCTCCAACGGCAAATCCAATGGCAATGGACGACGCGCAGTCGATGCAGTCGCCGCCTATCTGAACGGGAACGCCGCCAGCCATCGCAACCGCGCATACCCGGGCACGGTCAACGGGAAGCACAAGCAGCGGGCTACGTCCAACGGCCATCCACGCGGTGAAGCCAGTCTATCGAGGCCGGCCAAGACAACCCGGCAGGTGAAAGCGCGTCACCCCGGCAAACGAGCCCGGAAATGAAAATCGTAATCTTTGGACTCACCGTCACCTCCTCCTGGGGCAACGGCCACGCCACCCTTTGGCGCGGGCTGTGCAAAAGCCTGGCCCGGCAAGGGCACAGCGTCGTCTTCTTCGAGCGGCACATGCCGTATTACGCCAGCCAGCGCGATCTGGATTATCTCCCGGGCTGCTGGCTCGACGTCTATGGCGATTGGGAAGAGGTGCTTCCCCGGGCGCGGGCGGAGGTGAACGGCGCGGACGTCGCGATGACCACTTCCTATTGCCCTGACGCGGTTGTGGCGTCCGATCTCATTCTGGGTTCGCGGGCAACGCTGAAGGTCTTCTACGATCTGGACACGCCGATCACGCTCAGCCGATTGGCGGCGGGGGAGGACGTGTTTTATGTCCCGCCGCGGGGGCTGAAGGATTTTGACCTGGTGCTCAGTTACACCGGCGGCGCGGCGCTCGATGCGCTGCAAACACGGCTTGGCGCTCGGCGCGTCGCCCCGCTGTACGGGCATGTCGACCCGCAAGTGCATTATCCCGTTACGCCGCAGCCCGCGTACCGCAGCGACCTTTCCTATCTCGGAACTTACGCCTCCGATCGGCAGGCGACGCTGGAGGCGCTCTTTGTCGAACCCGCCCGGC
>JAQGHH010000651.1 GCA_028288945.1 Phycisphaerales bacterium | reverse complement strand
AGCGAATCGGCATCCTGACGGTAACCACGTTTTTCCAAATCGGGCACGAGATCGATGGCGATGCTGATATCGTCAGGCGTCAGCTCGTAGCACACGTCCATTTCGCGCTTCGCCCCGGCGAGATCACCCGCAGCAAGCAGAGCGCGGGCATGTGCCCGGCGGACGCCCTCAGGGAGATAGAGGTAACTGTACTGCTCGCGTAGCCAGAGCGATCCGGTCGTGAAATGCAGGAGCAGTCGCTGCATCAGCCCGGTGGCCGTCGCGAAATCATTCCGCTTGATCGCCTGCTCGGCGGCGACGCGCAGCGCGGCCTCGGCGGACGGGCTGAAGCTGTTGCCCGTGCGCATCAAAATCTCGGCCTCGCGCGCCGCGGCGTCGTCCAGGCCGCGCTGGGACAAACCCTTCATCAGTTCCTGCCGACGCGATTCATCACCCACCGGGAGCACGTGCGCGAGCTCCATGCGTTCGCCCCCCTCGGCCTGTCTGCCCGCGCGCTGAAGCGCCCATCCGTGCAAATACAGCGGCAGCGCCCTGGCCCGGTCTTTCTGCCAGCCTCGCTCGTAAAAGCCGGCGGCACGGCGCCAGTCCTTCTCTTCGACGGCAAGATCGCCAAGCCGGATGTACAGGTCGCCGGCCTTGGCGGCCTCCGCGGACTTTTCCAGAAATGCCCGGGCCCGCTCCAACCGGCCGGCCTCGCGGAGCCGTCGGCCGGCTTCCCACACCACGCCCGACCACGCCTGCACGTCGTCGTTGGAGAGGTCGACCGTTTCCGCCAGCTTTTGCAGATTCTCCAGCGACAGCGTGCGGTCGTACGCCTTGCGCATCGTTTCGAAATCGCTGCGCCGCGGCCTGACGGAGAGCTCGGTCATGATCCGCCAGGCGTCGGGCCAATCGATATCGCGGTCGTCGGTAGAAAACGCGCGGGAAACGAACCAACGCTTGTCCGCCCGCCGGGGCAACTCCCACAGTGCATCAAAATAATGGCCCCACGCCTGCTCGTGCATCCCCGCGGCCCGCTCGGCGTCGGCCATGAACGTGTAGACCCGGGGCAGCCGGACCGCCACGTTCTCCTTCTCCACGCGCTCCAGCAACCGGGCGCATTTTTTCCTGTCGCCGAGCATCGCGTAGACGCGGGCGGCGGAGCAGCGCATCCACGCGGCTTCGTCGCCCACCTCGCCGTCGTGCGCCGCCAGCAGCGCCTCCGCCTCGTCGTAGCGGCCCCGCGCCACGAGCACGTCGAACGCGGACCCGAGCAACCCCGAGTCGGTCATCAATTTCATCGCGTCGTCGGGGCGCTCGAGGATAAGAAGCGTGTTGACGGCAAGGTGCGTGTCGCTGGACCCGCGCGCGAGCCTGGCGAGCCGCGCGATATCGTCCGCGAACGTCTGCTCGTCGCCGGCAAAGTGATCGCAGGCGGCCAGCGGCGTCAGGTCGCGGGCGAAGCGGGGGGCCTTGTTCTGCCGGCGCATCTCCGCGGCCAGACGCGGCCAATCGCCCGCGGACAGCAGCGCATCGGCGAGCAGTTCCGAATCGTCCGCGGCCTCGGCGGATTTTCGGGCGGCGTCGGGGTCGCCCTTGGCGCGCCAAAGGGCGGCGAGCATTGCCTGCGACCAGGGGTCGGGCGGCTGCTTGCCGCCCTGGGCGGCCCAGCGGGCGATGGCCTGATCGATTTTCCCGCGGCAGAGGAAATAGGCCGCGTAGTTCCGCGCGGCTTCGGGCACGTGAGCTTCCGCCGACGCCTCGAGCACGAGCTCGGCGGTGGCGACGTTGCCGTCGGCGAGGAACGCGCCTGCCGATTCGGCGGGGCCCTTAATCATTTCCTGGAATGCCGCCGTCTTGAGTCGGGCGTCGGTTTCCAATCCCCAGATCCTGGCCAGCGCCGCGAAATCATGCTGGCCCGAGAGTTCGGACAACATCTGCAGCCGGCCGGCGCTTCGGGCCTTGCGATACCGCTCGACGGATTCAGATTCGGTCGTCGGGGCGGTCGTCGCCGGCGCTGGCGCGCCTCGGAGGATTTCCCTCGCCCGCGCCGCGATCTCGGGGTCGTCGCCATCGGCCGCCGCCCGCAGGGCCGCGGTCGCGGCGTCGCCCACGTCGTGCAACAGCCTGGCGGCCTGCTGGCGCACGCTCGGACTGGGGTCGCCGAGTTGGGTGATGGCGTCGTCGATTTGCTGCGCCGTCGCGGGATCGGCCCGGGTGACGGCCACACACAACGCGAGGCAGCCCGCGGCGAACAGGATGATGATCGTGTGTTTTGCCATTAGTGTGTTGCCCGCGCGGCGCGAAACCGCTCCAACTGCTTCTTGTGCTGTTCCTCGGTGGGCTCCAGCATAACGCACTTTTCCATCTGTTCGATCGCCTTGTCGATCTCGCCGCGCTGGAAATGGACTTCGGCAAGCGTGTCAATGCTGGCGGCGTTCCTGGGTTCGATCTCGACGGCCCGCCGGGCGTGCTTGAGCGCGCCGTCGAGGTTGCGGCGGCATTTACCCTCCAGCCATGCCAGTTGATTGTGAGCGGGGCCACTGTCCGGATAACTGTCGCAGAGGCGCTCGAACCATGCGGCGGTTGAGGCGTAGAGGGCGTCGGCGCCTGGCTTATCGCCGGCCTTTTCAAAGGCGAGCACCAGTTCGATGAGCGTGTTGGAGTCACCGGGCGAATCGGCCAGCGCCACCCGCGCCTCGCGCAGCGCGGCAGCGGGGTCGGATTTCACGAGCCCCAGCGCCCGCGTCTTGTGGATCATCGTCGGGATCACCACGTTGGACCAAGGCTCGGTGAACGAATTGTGCGACTCGAGGTTACCCAGGTAGGCGAGCTCCCAGTAATCGGCCGCGGCCGCGTAGTCGCCCCGGCCGTTGGCGTCGTCGCCGCACAGGCGGCTGGCGTTGCACCAGTTCCACGACAGGAACGAGCCGGTGCGGAGGATCAACTCGCGCTCTCGGCGGGCGTCGTCGGGGAGATCGTGTCGGCGGAAGATCTCCTCGAGCGCCGTCCGTTCCAATTCGTAAGCCAGCGGCAGTACGTGCGCGAGTTCAATGCAGGCCCGCCCTTCCCTGGCATCCCCCGACTTCAGCAGCGCCCACCCGCGCAGCGCGAGCGGCGCGGCACGCCCGCGATCCAGGTCCCAGGCCCGGCCGTACGTCGCCGCGGCGGCGGCGAAATCGCCCCGGGCGGCCTCGCAGTCGCCCACGCGCTGGATCGGGCGGCTCCATGGGAACAGCTCGGCCAGCTTGCGGAACATCCGCTCCGCGGAATCCTTACGGCCCAGGTAAATGAGCGTGTCGCCGACCTTTTCCAGCGAACGAAAACGCTCGGCGGGGGTTTCAATCATCGCCGCCGACTTTTCGGCGGCGGCGACCAGGGCGTCGACCTCTTGCGGCGGCAACTCGCCGCGCTCGAATGAGCGGAGGCGGTGCAGTGTCTGCGCGTAGGGCTCGCTGAGGCGTGGCCCGCGCATGATCGCCCACCACCAGGCGGCGGGAAATTCGTCGGAGAAGCCGGCACTTTCCATCAGACGGACGAGGTCCGCCTCGCCCTTGGAGAGGGCAATGGCCTCAGAAAAGCAGTGGTCGGCCTCCTCCGGTTCGTCCACCAACCGGGCCGCTTCGCCCAGGGCGCGCCAGGTGTTGAAGTCCTTGACGACCTTATTGGCGTCGGCGATGTCGCGCAACTCGCGGAGGGCGGCGGCGTGGTCGCCGGTGAAGCGGAGCGTCGCCATGCCGCGGGCACGGATCTGCAATCGTTCCGTACCCTTCATCTTTTCCCTGGCTTCGTCGGCAAGGGCCAGGGCTTCTTTGCATTGAAGCCGCGGGAGCAGGAAATCCATCGCCCAAAGGTAATCCCTCTGGGCCAGCAGGATCGCGACCGCTTCGTCGGGGCGATCGTTCAGGAACAGGGCTTCGGCGCATTTGCGGTGCTCGCCGTCATGCCGGTCGGAGTAGTAGCGGATCGCCGCGGCGACGCGCTCGACCCCGGCGGCGTCGCCGGCCAGCCGGCAGAAGGACGCGGTAAAGCCGAGCGTTTGGGCCGAATTCTCCGCGCGCTGCCCGTACCGGGACGCGAGCTGCTTCCAGTCATGTTGCTCGATGAGGACCGAGTCAACGAGGCGGGGGTCGGCGGCCTTTTCCGCGGCCAGGCGGGCTGCCGCAAGGTCGCCGCGGGCGCGGGTCAACCACACCAGCCGCGAGGCGGCGGCATAATTGAGGTTCTTCTCCATATCCCCGCGAAGCGCCTCGATTTGCCCGTCCAGCCCGCCGCGTAGGAGAAGGAATGCGCCCCAGTCGCGTGCCACCAGCTCCGACTCGGCGGACGCGGTTTCGAGCATCTCGCCGGCGGCGGGCCCGTCGCCATCGGCCAGCAACGCCGCCGCGCCGTCGTGCGGGCGCGAGCCGATGGCTCGAAACAATTCCTGGCGCATTTGCGGGTCGCGTTCGCGCCGCCGCAGGTTTACCAGAACGCGCAGTCCGCGCGGCCCCTGGTTGGCGAGCCGGATAATCGGGGCGTGCCTGGCGACGGGGGCGGCGGCGCGATACTCCTCGATCCATTCGAAGATTTCGCGAGGGGTATCGGGGGAAAGGCCGAACTCGATTTTGGTGAGCAGCCCGCGGGCCCGACGGGCGACCTCGGGGTCTTCGCTGACAGCCGCCTGCCGCAGCGCAGGCTCCGCCGCCGACCCGGCCATCCAAAGCGCTCTGCTCGCCCGTTCCCGCACGGCGATGTCCGGATCGGAGAGGTCGGCGATCTCGCCGCTAAACTGTGGCTGGGTTGTGGGGGCTTGAGCCGGGCAAGCCCGCGGGAGGGCGAGCAGAAGTAGAAGGATGACTGCGATCGGCGTACGCCCCACGATTACCTCTCCGTGCGTCCGGCTTACCCCTGGGGCATTGTCCCGCGAC
>JAQGHH010000626.1 GCA_028288945.1 Phycisphaerales bacterium | reverse complement strand
GATTCGACGCCGATGTCATGGATGTCGATGTCACCGGTGGTGTAGCCGATGCGGGGAATGTAGAGCCGGTCGCAGCCATCGTGGAGGGCGCCCGGCTGGAGCGCATTTTCAAAACGCCAGAGCTGATACAAGCTGCTCATCCAAAGGGTCTGGCCGTCGGCCCACAGGCCCATGCAGCGGTTGAGCGTCCGCTCGAAGACCGACATCTGCCCGTCGGCCTTGGCCCCGAGAAGAAAGAGCTTGCCCGTCTGATAAGTGGTAAAGGCCAGGCTGATTCGCTGGGCGGCCAGCCAGCCGGGGAAATCACGAGAGCTGTAGATTTCGACCCAAGGCTCGGCGGAAGAATCGGCGGAAGTGCGGGTCATATAGCAGGCGCTTTCCTTAATGGATACTAATCGCAGTTCGGCACAATAGACGAAGAAGCCCCCGGCTTTCCAGCCCTTTGGCGACTGGAAGTATCAGGAGACTCGCGGTTACACTCACCCTGCTTGGAATTTTTCGAAGGATGAGCCCATGGCAAACAGCGGCGGCCGCAAGGCTGACATTTCCCGGCAGACCAAAGAGACCAAAGTCCGCGTCGCGATCGATCTCGATGGCGCAGGCCGCACCGCGCCGCACACGGGTGTCGGGTTCTTCGATCACATGCTCGATCTGCTCGGGCGGCACAGCCTGATCGACCTCGAAGTGCAGGCCGAGGGGGATCTTCAAGTCGATTCCCACCACACGGTCGAAGACGTCGGTATCGTGCTCGGTCAGGCGCTCGAGCAGGCGCTGGGCGACAAGCGCGGCATCCAGCGCTACGGGTGGGCCATCGTCCCAATGGACGAGAGCCTGGCACAGGTTGCCATCGACCTCTCGGGCCGGCCGGCGTTCGTCTTTAACGTGCAGTTTAAGGGAGAGGCGATCGGCGCGTTTCCCGTCGAGCTTGTTGAAGAGTTCTTTAAAGCGGTCGCCACCACCGCCAAGCTCAACCTCCACGTCACCGTTCCGTACGGCACCAATAACCACCACATCTCCGAAGCGATCTTCAAGGCGACGGCCCGCGCCCTCCGGCAGGCGGTCAGCCTCGACCCGCGCAACGATCAGGTGCCGAGCACAAAAGGGTCGCTGCAGGGCTGACAGATTTAACACTGTAATTCCAGTCGATTTCGCCCGTTGGGGCCGCAGGCTGCGGGTGTTAAAATCACACAAGCGGGGCGGACTGTCCCATAATTTCCCCGCAAGTCAGGCCGGCGGATGGGCTGGGCAGCTAGGCCAATGCCCGCCGGCGGATCGCAAGTGGAGATTAAAATCGGATATGAAGACCCATCGCAGCCCCAGCGGCCAACTGGTATCGACCGGCGTCTCGGGATTGGACGATATTCTCCGCGGGGGGCTCACGCCTAACAGGCTTTACCTTGTCGAGGGCGATCCGGGCTCGGGGAAGACGACCCTCGCCTTGCAGTTCCTGCTCGAAGGCGCCAGACGGGGCGAGCCCGCCCTCTATGTCACGCTCTCGGAAACCAAAGACGAGCTGATGACCATCGCCGACAGCCACGGCTGGGACATAAGCTCCATCCGCATCATGGAAATGGCCCCGTCGGCCTCCAGCCTTTCCCCCGACGCCGAGCTGACCATGTTCCACCCGTCGGAGTTGGAACTCAGCGAGACGACGAAGTCGGTGCTGGCGGAAGTGGAGAAGTTCAAACCCCGGCGGGTGGTGTTCGACTCGCTTTCGGAAATGCGCCTGCTGGCGCAAAACGCACTCCGATATCGCCGACAGATCCTGGGCCTCAAGCAATTTTTCGCTGGTAAGCAGTCGACCGTCCTGCTGCTAGACGACCGCACCGCGCCCGGCGAGGACCTCCAGCTCCAGAGCATCGCGCACGGCGTGGTGAGGGTGGAACAACTGGCCACCGGCTACGGCGCGGAAAGACGCCGTCTCCGCGTCTTCAAGATGCGCGGGATATCGTTCCGCGGGGGGTTCCACGACTTCGCCATCCGCAGGGGGGGGCTCGACGTCTTCCCCCGGCTCGTGGCCTCCGAGCACCATAATGATTTCCCGCTCCAGGACGCCCCGACCGGCATCGCGACGCTGGACAGGCTGCTGGGCGGCGGGCTGCCGCACGGCAGCAGCACGTTGCTCATCGGCCCGGCGGGCGTGGGCAAATCGACCGTCGCCCTCCAGTTCGCGGTCGCCGCCGTCCGACGCGGCGAACGGGCCGCACTGTTCGCCTTCGACGAGACGGTCGCCACCCTCAAAACGCGCTCGATGAAATTGGGCATCCCGTTGGATCCGTTCATTCAAAACGGCCTGCTGACCATTCAGCAGATCGACCCGGCGGAGCTTTCGCCCGGGGAGTTCGTGGCCATCATCCGCCGGGCGGTCGACGGCGCCGACGGCGCGCTGCCCGCGAAGGTGGTCGTGATCGACAGCCTCAACGGGTATCTCCACTCGATGCCCGAGGAGAGCTTCCTCAATGCCCAGCTTCACGAGCTGTTCGTCTACCTCAATCAACGCGGGGTTCTGACGCTCATGACCGTCACCCAGTCGGGAATGATGGGCAACAACGTGAAGTCGCCGGTGGACACCACCTACCTCGCGGACAACGTGATTCTTTTCCGCTACTTCGAGGCCCGGGGACACGTCCGCCGGGCGATTTCCGTCGTCAAGAAACGCGCCGGCGCACACGAGCAGACGATCCGCGAGA